>DBIH01000167.1 GCA_002296885.1 Flavobacterium sp. UBA807
ACATGGATTTCAATATCAAATCCGAAGACAGCAAGCTCAATGATTTCTTTACGGCTATGCCGCCGCATTATGTGACCTGGCTCGATAAAACGGATGTTAAAGGCAGTACTGATTTGTTGCTGACATTGAAAGGGAAATACATAGCTTCCAAAAATCAAAAGCCTGATTTGGCATTCAATATGAAAATCCGCGACGGGTTTATTAACTATAATGATGCGCCATTTCCCGCTTCAAATATCTTCCTGAATTTTGATACCAAATTGCCATCACTTGACCCTGAAAAATTAAAAGTCAATATTGATTCTGTTTTCTTTAATGTCGATAAGGATTATGTAAAAGCGATAATTAAAACAGAAGGATTGTCGAAACCAAAAATTAATGCCAGAATCAAGACCAAAATTAATCTAACAAAAATGGACAAAGCGCTTGGGATAGAGAATATGGACTTGCGCGGGGTTTTGAATATGGATATAAAATCGAACGGAATTTACGACAAGAAAAATGGTAAAATACCGGTAACAAACGGTCAGATTTCCTTAATAACCGGTTATGTAAAAAGTATTTATTTCCCTGATCCGATAAAAGACATTAACGTTTTAGCCACAGTTTCAGATAAAGCAGGAACAGTTAAGGATTTGAACGTAGACATTCATAACGCTTCTTTTAATTTTCAGGATAAGCCAATTTATGTCAAAGCACTCTTAAATAATTTTGAGAATATAAAATACGATATCAGGGCAAAAGGCGAGCTTAATATTGCAAGGCTCTACAAAGTTTTTGCCAAAAATGGGTTGGATTTAGACGGCTATGTCTTTGCTGATGTTGCGTTCAAAGGTTCTCAGGATGATGCGATGAAAGGTAATTATAAAAACCTTCAAAACAACGGAACCCTGCGATTGAGAAATATCAGAACAACATCAGAATTCCTTCCAAAACCATTTGTTATAAATCAGGGAACTTTTATTTTCAATCAGGATAAAATGAATTTCCACTTTTTTTCGGCAACTTACGGGCAATCCGATTTTAAAATGTCAGGATATCTGCAAAACGTAATCGATTATGTACTGACAGATAAAGCGGTACTAAAAGGAAACTTTAACCTTAAATCGGATTATATTAATGTTGATGAATTCATGTCGAATGCAAATGCAGTAAAAGCAACTGAAGAAAACGAAGCTCCAGTTAAAAAACCTGTTGCTTCAGGAGTTGTGGTAATTCCGCCAAATCTTGATATCCAATTCGACGCCAATGCAGGCAAAGTAAATTTTGCCGATTTGATTTTGGAAAAATTAAACGGGAGCATGGTTGTTAGCGGCGGACAATTACAGTTGAAAAACAGCAATGTTGACGTAATTGGCTGTAATGTAAAAACGGATGTGACTTACGCAAGTGAAACACCTGAGCGGGCGAATTTCGATTTTAAAATTACGGCTAAGGACTTTGATGTAAAGCGTGCATACAAAGAAGTAAAATTGTTCCGCGAAATGGTTTCTGCCGCTGAAAACGCAGAAGGAATTATTTCACTTGATTATAGAGTTGCCGGTAAACTTGATGCTAATATGCAACCTATCTTCCCTTCGCTTACAGGTGGCGGAACGCTTTCTTTAAAAAAGGTAAAATTGAAAGGCTTTAAAATGTTTGGCGCTGTTAGCAAAAAAACCGGAAAAGAAGCGATGAACGATCCTGATATGTCACAAGTTGATATCAAAACTAAAATTAAAAATAACATTGTCAATATCGAACGATTCAAATTCAAGGTTGCCGGATTCCGCCCAAGGATTGAAGGGCAGACCAGTTTTGACGGGCAACTGAATATCAAAATGCGATTGGGGCTTCCACCATTGGGAATTATTGGAATTCCGATGAAGATTACAGGAACAAAAGACGATCCGAAAGTTAGGTTAGGCAGGCAGACTGAAGATTTGAAGGAGACCGAATATGATGAAGGAAAGGCACCGGTATCAAAACCGGTACAAGTTCCTGCTCCGGCACAAGCATCAACTCCAGCTTCAGATACATTCAATCAAACAATTCCAAAAACAAAATAAGCTATATTTGTAGTTGATTAATACTTACTATTGACTATGAATAATGCCGTTGCAGGTTTTTCAAAACTAACCAAAGAAGAAAAAATCAATTGGATTGCCAATGAATATTTTGCCAATCCGGCTGAAGCAATTGCAACCATTAAGCAATATTGGAACACTGATGCCAAACTTCAGCAGCTTCACGATGAGTTTATAGAAAACACGATTTCCAATTTCTATCTTCCGATGGGAATTGCGCCAAACTTCCTTATCAACGATAAATATTATTCGGTTCCGATGGTTATCGAGGAAAGTTCTGTTGTAGCTGCTGCAGCCAAATCGGCTAAATTCTGGTCAACCCGAGGCGGATTTAAAGCCACGGTTTTAAATACAGAAAAAATAGGGCAGGTGCATTTTCTGTTTAAAGGGCATCACGATGTACTTGAAGCATTTTTCAATTCGGTAAAAGAAAATCTGATAGCTTCTACAGAAAATATCACAGCCAATATGCAAAAGCGAGGCGGAGGAATAACATCTTTAGAACTTCGAAATAAAACCAACGAACTCGAACATTATTTCCAGCTTCATGCAACATTTGAAACCAAAGACAGCATGGGCGCGAATTTTATCAATTCATGCCTTGAGCAGTTGGCAAAAACGTTGAAAGAAGAGGCGCAGAATTACAAAGCTTTCAATGAATTAGAAAAGGATATTACCGTTGTGATGAGCATTCTTTCGAATTATGTCCCAAATTGCATTGTACGTGCTGAAGTTTCGTGTAAAGTAGAAGAGTTAGCAGAGAAAAAAATAGAAAACCCACAATTATTTGCTGAGAAATTAGTGCAGGCTGTCCGAATTGCTGAATTGGAACCTTTCCGAGCGGTGACACACAACAAAGGAATTATGAACGGTGTTGATTCGGTTGTTCTGGCAACAGGGAATGATTTCCGTGCTGTTGAAGCCGGAGTTCATGCTTACGCTTCTAGGATAGGGCAGTATTCAAGTTTGTCACATGCCAAAATCGAAAACGGAGTATTTACCTTTTGGATGGAAATTCCATTGGCTCTTGGAACTGTTGGTGGATTGACTTCATTGCATCCTTTGGTAAAAATGGCTCTGGAAATTCTTGGAAAACCATCTGCGCCCGAACTCATGCAGATTGTTGCCGTAGTTGGGCTTGCCCAAAACTTTGCGGCGCTGCGCTCACTTACGACAACCGGAATCCAGGAAGGACACATGAAAATGCATATCAATAATATCCTGAATCAGTATCAAACTACTTCCGAAGAACGAAAAGCAATTAAAGCTCATTTTGAGAGTAACACCATTTCACATTCGGCGGTGGTGACTTTTATTGAGAACTTAAGAAAATAACACTTCGACTTCGCTCAGTGTGACAAAACAAAATGAAGCAAACTTTCTACAGTAACGGCAAACTTCTGATTACAGGAGAATATTTGGTGCTTGACGGTGCCAAAGCATTTGCACTGCCTACAAAGTTTAGACAAAATTTAATTATCGAAGAATCGGAAGGACAAATCATTCATTGGAAAAGTTTTGACAGCGATGGTAGCATTTGGTTTGAAGAAACTATTCCGTTTTCATCCATTGTCAGAAAAGAGCGTTTTGATGACGCTAAAAATATCAAGAACACTTTGATTGAGATTTTGCACGAAGCTTATCTGATGAATTCCGATTTTATAACGGTTGCAAAAGGGTATAAAATCAGAACTGAATTAACATTCCCTAAATTCTGGGGTTTGGGAACTTCTTCTACATTAATTAATAACATTGCCCAATGGCTCAAAATTGATGCATTTGAACTGCTCAAAAGAAGTTTTGGCGGTAGTGGTTATGATATTGCGTGCGCCCAGAATTGTTCGCCAATTACGTATCAGATTCTAAATGAAAAACCGCTAATTGAATCTACGAACTTCAAGCCTGATTTTGCCGATAAAATATTTTTCATTTATCTGAATAAGAAGCAAAGCAGTAAAAGTGCAATTGCAGCATATTATGGCAAAAAAGGAAACATCGAAAAAAGAATTCCGATAATCAATGCCATAACGGAACGAGCTATAAAAGCCACCTCGGCAAAAGAATTTGCTTTGGCTTTGCAGGAACACGAAATTGAAATGAGCAACATCCTTGAACTGGAAACGGTTAAGGAAGCTTTGTTTCCCGATTTTGATGGTGTGGTTAAAAGCCTTGGTGCCTGGGGGGGCGATTTTGTAATGAGCGTTTCAAAAGAAAACCCAACAGACTATTTTAAATCAAAAGGGTTTGAGATTGTGATTCCCTACAATCAAATGATACTATAATAAAAAACCCGAAGCTTTTGCTCCGGGTTTTTTTATTTCGATTGAAATCT
>DBIH01000002.1 GCA_002296885.1 Flavobacterium sp. UBA807
CTCTTGCTCCTGCTTTTCTCCCTAATGCTTTTGAAAGGCAATAGTAATTGTCTTTCATGTATGGACCGTAAATTTCACCAACCGGAAGATTGAATAACTGGTCAGCATTTCCTGCCGGTAGGTTTTGTTTTGGAATATAAGTCGAGTCAAAAGGGATATCAGAATTTGCATTTACATAATCTGCAACATTTGTAGCCGATTTGAATGATGGAATCGTATCGTTTTTACCATCTTTAAATTCAACATGAGGTGTCAATAAAGCATTTACTTTTGCTTTAACTTCAGCTTCATCCTGTGCCGATGGTTTGTCTTCGATTAGAGCATAATCCAACTCACGTGAAGCTTCTGATTTGTATTTTTTCTCTTTGGTTTTGATGTAAGCAAGAATTTCCTCATCGCTGATTTTTACATCGCTATCTTTTATAGAAGAAAAAGGAACCATTGCAAAATCAAAACTTACTTTGTTAGTTTCTGATTCGTATTTAAACTTTCCTTCAGCATTTGTAGTGAACATGGCACCTTTTACCAAAGAATTGTAGATTAAATATTTTGCATTGATCTCAGCATTTTTTTCTTCATCTTTCAACATTTGAGCTCCCTCTGGAACCGATTTGAAATATTCTTTGAACTTATTCAAATCAAATTTTTTGGCAGCGTTTAAAAACATTGGGTTTTGAGCAAAACGCTGGTCATTTTTAAATACTTCCAGAAGGTGTTTTTCACCAACACGTATTCCTAATTTTTCAAATTGTTCGTTTAATAAAGCAACGTTTACTTCCTGATTCCAAACTTGAGTTGAAGCCTGCATTGAAGTCATGCTTTGTCCCTGGTTTTGAGAATTCTTTTCGGTATTTGCAACTTTCATTCTAAAGTCTTCAAAAGAAATATCTTTTCCGTTTATGCTCCCGACATCTTTTGATAAACTTTTAAAACCTTTGGTGAACAAATCCTGTACAACAAAAGCCAATAAAGCAAAACCTATTGCTAATAAAAGTAAGCCTGAACGCTTTCTAATTTTTGATAAAACTGCCATCTCTATTTTTGTTAATTTTATTTCAGTTTGCGAAAATACAATTATATGTGTAATAACAAAACTCACACAGCTATAATTTCGTTTAAAAGTGATATTTTTTCGGAGAATTAATCCAATAAGGTCATTTTTACCAATTCGATCTTCTTATTCGTCGCTTCTTCAATGACAAATTGAAAGTTTCCAATGGTAATTTGCTCGCCTTTTTGTGGAATTTCTTTGGAGAAATCTACAATAAATCCGCCCAAGGTTCCATAAGAATCACTTTCGGGAATATTGAGTTTGTATTCTTCGTTAAGGTATTCGACATCAAGGCGTGTGGAGAAAATATAATTTGTTTCGTCAAGCTGATTTTCTATTAATTCTTCTTCGTCGGAATCATGTTCGTCCTCAATTTCACCAAAAAGCTCTTCAACAATATCTTCAATTGTCACAATGCCCGAAGTTCCGCCATATTCATCAAGTATTACAGCTACACTTTTCCGCTTTTTGGTCAATAGATTCATAGTGTCTTTTATCAGGATAGTTTCCGGTACAAATTCCACGGCAATCATCACCGATTTGATGCTTCTTGGTTTTTTAAAAAGTTCAAACGAGTGTACATAACCGACAATATCATCCAGCGTATTAACATAGACAAGTATTTTGGAATAGCCTGTCTGAATAAAAAGTTCTCTCAAATCAGTCACCGAACTGTATAAATCAACCGCAACCAATTCGGTTCGAGGCGTCATAATTTCTCTTGCTTTTACTCCGGAAAACTCCAGAGCATTTTGAAAAATCTGAATTTCAGAATCTACGGTTTCATGATCCTGCACGGCGTTCATTTGTTCAGAAATATAATTCCCAAGCTCAACTTTGCTAAAAGAGAGATTGATTTGGTCGCCTTCGGTTTTGAAAAATTTGCGCAGTACAAAGTCTGAAACCCAAATCATAAAGGAAGAAATGTAATAAAAAAGTTTGTAGAAGAAATAGGCCGGAAGGGCAAAGAACTTCATAAAACTATTGGCATAAATCTGGAAAAAAACTTTAGGCAGAAATTCAGAAGTCATCAAAACGATTAAGGTAGATAACGCTGTCTGAAGAATCAAGCTGGAAAAATCAGTTAGATGAAGTCCCATGGCAGCAAACCAACGCATCAGCAAATCGCCCATGAAAAAACCGTAAACGACCATTGAAACATTATTGCCAACAAGCATTGTGGCAATAAATTTGGATGGCTTTTGGGTAAGTTTGGTTAGGATTTTTGAAATAAAATCGTCCTGTTTTTTTTCAATTTCAAGATAGATTTTATTTGACGAGACAAAAGCAATTTCCATCCCGGAAAAGAAAGCGGAAAGAATCAGGCATAAAATGATTGTTCCGATTTCCATGCATTAAGTTTTTTTATTGCGTTCCTGGAGTTTTCTGGCGAAACTCCTTCTGAAGAAGAACATGAAAACACCAAGAGCGGCCAATCCAAATCGCACGTATGCTCCTTCTTTGTTTCCGTGTTCAAATTCATTAAAGCCATCAATCCCAAATAAAATAGCGGCAAACAAATAGGCGTATTGGGTAAATTTTGAGTAGTTGTACATAGTTATTCTGATTGAACCTCTCCGGATACTTTTTTAGAGTTTACTTTTTTGAAATCTTTGCTAAAATCAATTCCTTCTCCATAAGAAACTCCTTTAGGAGAGGTAAATTTAAACTTTTTTTCGGTAAAAAACCATTCGTTTTTCTGGTCGTAATACAATTGCTCAGTTTCGAGCATTTCACCAGTCTGATTATATATTTTTACATTATCCTGCAAATCGATGATGTTTGTAGCTTTATGCGATATGGCATACTTGGCATCAATATAGGTTTCTTTGCCATTTTTATCATACAGCGTAAGATGTATGCCTTTTGGGAATTCGGTAAACGGATACTCAACAGTAGCGTAATCAAGCATTTCAGGACTTAGCAGATTTGCTGTGATTCTGCCTGAATCGGTGTATTTCAAATCGATATCTTCCGCATCACCGCTTGGTGAAAATTCGGCAAATCCCATTTTCTGTACATCGCGAAACTTTCCCTCACAACCAATTATGATAAAGCAAAAAAGGAGTGAGAAAATAAACGGAATACTATTTTGGGCAGTCCATTTCATTATTTTTCCGGGAAAGTAATTGTTTCGTTTATCCAACAACCAATGGTCATCGATTTTCCTTCCATTTTAGCTCTGGCAATATCATCTTTAGTTAGCGACAGCTTTGAAAAATCATCAGCGGTTTTAAGAGAAGTAAGTTTTAATCTCGGTTCAGCAATTCCAGCTTTATTTGCAGTTTCTACAGCCAGATAATAGATTGCTTTCTTTTCAAAATCAGTCTTGCCGCAATCTTTGGCGCTGTTTGCATAAAGCTGTGCCAAAAACAAATAAGCTTTCCCCATCTTTGGATCTAAGACCAATGCCTTGTTAAGTAATTCTTTAGATTTTGCCGAATCGCCAGCCAATAAACCGGTAGCAAGAGTGTAATATATCTTAGCTTTTTCTGTTGGATTGTTTTGCAGTTCAGCAGATTCTGTATAGAATTTAATCGCATCAGGAAATTTTCTTTGTTTCAGACTTGCCAACCCCATAAAATTAGCCGATTGCGCTGTTGCTTTAATTGCGTAAAGCCTTTCTGCGAGTGTGTTGAAAACTGGTTTTGTGCTGCATTTTTCAGACAAACTCAACAATGCCGAAGTAAGCCAGTCAGTATTGTCTTTATTCGAGTCAAAATTCTTGGTGTAAAAATCAGAAAGGTTCTCACAAGTTGCCAAATCTTTTACCAAAGCATTGACTCCTCTTAATGCGGTTTTGTATTCATTGGCTTTCGCTGAATTGGAAGTTTCTAATTCATTGAGCATTGTGCTTAACAGCGTAAATTTTTCCAAAACTGAATTGGAAGTAATCTTTTTGTCGCCTGCTGTGAATCGCTCACAATACATGCTAAAATAAGTATAGATTGTATTGGCGTCTGTGACATTTTTTGCTGCTTTAGAAAAACCACTGTCAAGCAGATTGAAAATTTCTTCTTTCGAATCGATTTTGTTGTTAACCAAAGCCATTGCTTTGTTTACTTCAAAATCAGCAGTTGATAATGGAAAGTTTTTGTTGTATTGGTCATAAACTTTCAAAATCTCGCGGACTAATTTTTCTTTTTCTTCTGCAGAAGCAGCATTATCAACTTTATATTGAAGGATTTTTATTCCGTCTGTATAAACGCCTTCATTTTCTTTAGGGCAATTTTTTCGAACTTCGTTCCAGGCATCAAAAGATTCGGATATTTTTTTTGCCTTGAAAAGCGTTTGGTATTCAGTAATTTTTGAAGAACAATCAAACTTTTGGGCATTGGTGTTTGTAACGAACAAAATACCAATCATAAAAATAATTGCTTTCATATATACAAGGTTTTAGTCGTATTTACGTTTTATAAACCATCTGTCGCTAAATGATAAACCAACACTTAAGTTAATATAGTTTTCTTCGACTAAGTTAGCGAATTTTGTGCCTCTTTTGCCAACTTCAAGTCCAACATTTATGTTGGAGAAAGTTCCTCCGACCGGGAACCCGAAACCGACATTAGCTGCGAAATCAGTAATTGATTTTTCAGGATAGCCTGGATTTTGAATTACCAATCCGGTATTTTCATAACGAATTCCGCCACGATAAACTATTTTTTTCCAATAGCTTGAGTAAGAATTATAATTTGGTATAAAGAATCCACCTAAGCTGTAACGTACAGAATTTTCAAATTTAGCACCATCGATGTCAACAAAGCGATTTGTCACAACACTATTATTTAGTAACGTAACTTCTGCGCCCACCATCCATTTCTTTAGCTGACCAAAACCAGAACCAAAAGAAAATTTAGAAGGAAGTTTTATGGTTGTATTATTAACGGGAATTGTGTTAGTCTCGATAACTTTGATTGTTCCGGCAGATGTAAATTGTACGATTTCAATAACACGCGCATTGTCTAGTTTTAATTTTGCTTCAGGCGTGTAAGTCATGCTACTGAAAAATGAATGTTTTTTACCAATTTTTGTTTGATAAGAAAGACCCAAGTCAAAATTTACACCTTGTATGTCTGAAGTGTTTTTTTCACGTGTTCCATATTGAAGACCTTCCTGAAAACGCAGGTTTTCAGTTTTAATTGTTCCAAAATTGTATTGTACATCAGCACCAAAATTCAATTTTTTTGTAATCTGATAACCCAATCCAAAGAAAACTCTGTTAACACCACCAAGACCGGTATATCTTGAAAATATTGGGTTGGCATCACTTGATAATTTTTGAAGTTTATATCCAACGGAAGAATAGGGAACAAGTCCGAAAGCAAATCCTAATTTACCAATTGGGACTCCTATGGCAAGATAATCTAAAGCAACTCTCTTAGCTTTTGATTCGGCGGATTCGGTATTTAATTTTGTGTTGCCGTAAGTTCCTCCGATAGCAAAACTTGTTAGCTTAAGTGTTGCAAAATGGGCAGGATTTTGTAGATTTAGGTGAATACTGTCGGGCAAAACTGAAATTCCACCCATCGAGCGGTTTTCAATATTTCCTTTAAATTTTATATCACCAATTCCATAAAACGAATAAGGTGAAGAAGTGCCTTCCTGAGCAAAAATTGCTAATGAAAAAAGTAAACAAAAGCTTACTATGAATTTTTTAATCATTTTTGATTGTATTGAAATGTTTGGTTCAGACTTTCAAGAAGAAAATTTGAATTGGCAAATATGGTATTTTTTAATCGCACCGCCAAAAAATCTGAGTCGCCACCCGTTAAAATTATGATAAATTTAGCGTATTGGGCTTTGTATAATTCGATAAACCCATCAATTTCCAGAATGACACCATTAATTACACCGGAATGGATGGATTCCTGTGTAGAATTCCCAATAAAGTTTTCAGGAGATTTTTTTGTCAGCAAAGGTAATTTAGCCGTTTGCTGATGCAATGATTCATAGCGCAATCGAATTCCCGGAGAAATAGCACCGCCATGGTAATTGTTATTTTCATCTATGAAATCATAAGTAATGCAGGTCCCGGCGTCAATCACCAAACGATTTTGATTGGGATATTGTAAAACAGCTCCCGATGCCAAAACCATACGATCAATGCCAAGGGTTGTCGGTGTGCTATATAAATTTGTAAACGGGAATTTACTTTCGTGGGTTATGAAATGAATTTCAACTTTATTCTTTATAGACAAAAACAGTTCTTTTTCTATATTTCCTACCGAAGAAACTACCAAATCTTTAATTTTTTGAAACTGATCCAGAATAGAATTGGTCTTATCTATAAGTTCTTCATTGCTAAAAATAAAAAGCTCAATAAGTGTAGTTTGTTCAAAGACAGCGGCTTTGATTCGGGTATTTCCAACATCAAGGGTTAAAAGCATAACAATGTTTTTGATGTTCAAAGTTACGAATAGATTTTTTTTATTATTTGTTTTGGATAAATTAAAAATCAT
>DBIH01000215.1 GCA_002296885.1 Flavobacterium sp. UBA807
TAAAAGGAAAGTTCTGAAAAACGCAATACGTTAACTTCAATGAAAATTTAAAACTTACCAGTAACTTATTTATACCCGAAGCTAACTTTCGCTAATGCAATCAAAATTGAATAGATAGGCGAAGTTGTAACTTCGTTGTATTTTTATCAAATATAGGGTTTTAAAACTTACAAATCGTCAAACGGACTTCTAATTTGCTGCAGGCTCTTTGTACTAACATGCGTATAAATCTCTGTGGTTTTTGAGCTGTTATGGCCAAGCAGTTCCTGAATATACCTCAAATCAGTACCGCTTTCCATCAAATGCGTAGCATAACTGTGTCTTAGCCAATGCAACGTAACAGGCTTTCCTATACCACACTTGTAAAGCGCACTTTTTAAAACCATCTGTAGGCTTCTCGCATCATAAGGCTTACCTTTTTCATAACCTTCAAAAAGATAAACGGTCGGCTTATAGCTTTTATAATATTCCCGAAGCATTTCCAAAATACGTGGACTCAAAGGCACAATTCGATCCTTTTTGCCTTTGGCGTTTTGCAAAAACACAATGTTTCGCCTCGAATCAATATTTACAGGTCGCAGCGCAAGCAGTTCGCTGCATCGCATGCCACAACTGTATATCATGCTTAACATGGCCTTGTGTTTGATATTGGTATGCGCCTCCAAAATCAATTTTACTTCTTCCTTACTCAAAACATTCGGTAACGCCTTCGTACGCTTAGGACGGTGAATATTCTCAATTTCAATTTTTCGATTGGTTACTGTCATAAAAAAAAGTTTTAGGGCACTTACCACCTGATTTTGATAAGATGGTGACAGTCCCTTTTTTAATATATAGTCATTGTTATAATGCACAACATCAGCGTTCTCAATTTCCTCTAACGTTTTTGTATTAAAAAATGCGAGAAATGATTTTGCCGCATCCAGATAAACAGCAATGGTGCTTTCACTATACCTTTTGGAACGAAGCCATCGTTTAAAGTTTTCAAGACCTCTAATGCCATATTCATTAGGAAGCCGTTCTGCAGAAAATGGTAGCCCAAATTCCTGCCTGTTGGCATCAGTATCCGGCAGGTGCCAAATTTTGAGGGTTTGGCTCCATCGCGCATTGCCAATGCTTTTGATATAGGAAATTAACAGTTCATCCTTCTCAAAATACAGCCCTATGCGCTTTTCTCCTCTATGTGTTATGACTTTAGCGTGCATCTGTTAAAATGAACGAACTAAACATTTTCTTTTAATATGTAGCTACACTTTTACTATACATTTTAATGAAAACAATATTTAGTTTGTTTCAAAATGAAATCTAAAATCAAATTTGAAACAATTATTGTTTCAAATTCATTTTTATAATTTAAATTGAAACACTTTGGCAGCATTTTTGTTTTGGAAGACAAAAAGCAAACCCATGAAAAAGAATGAAAATATTAGGTCTTTATTGGGTGTTACCCAAAGTGAAATGGCTATGTTATTACAAATTAGCAGAGCCCAGTGGTCTATGTATGAATCGGGGAAGAGGAATTTGCCTTCATCAGCTTTGGCTTTGCTCGCTAAAATAGCTTTATGCATTCAAAACACGGTGGCTGATGACAACAAAACATTACCTTCTGTAATGAAAGAGGAAGGTAAAAAGAAAGTACTATTGCAAGCCATGCTTAAAGAAAATCAGTATCAACAACTTTACATTAGCCGAAAAATAGATGCTGCCGTCAAAAAAAATCAATCCCATATAAGAAGCCTGCAACTCATAAATTTCTTAAAGACAACACAAGAGATCTCCGAACAAAGGCTTTCTTTTTTAACAATAATTGAATTTAAAGCGGAAAAGGGAATAAGAATAAACGGAACCGCACTAACAAAACTTAAGATTCGTCAGACACTATTACAGCAGGAAGAATTAATCTTAAAAGCAGCCCTCGATTAGAATATTTAAGCTCCCCTCCTAATTTAGGGGGGTGGTCCAGCTTTGCTGATACGGGGTGGTTTCTTTTTAAGGAGAGGTGTTCCGCTTTAGCGAAATAGGGTGATTCATCTTGCTTGATATAAAACAAAAAAGCCCCGAAGATTCGGGGCTTTTTTATCTAAGTAATCTAAGAAGTCTAATAATCTAAATTACCCCCTCAAACTCGCACCGGCCTCAGCCTCTAAATTCTTCTGAAGCTTGCTCATAATCTTATCAATCTGCTCGTCAGTCAGCGTCTTGGTTGTGTCTTGCAAAGTAAAACTCACCGCATACGATTTCTTGCCTTCCGGAAGATTCTTCCCTTCATAAACATCAAACAGATTGATGTCCTTAAGCAATGATTTTTCCGTTTGGCGTGCAATGTTGTAAATCGAATCAAATGCCAGTGTATTGTCAACTAACAATGCTAAATCCCTACGCACTTCAGGATACTTAGGTATATCGGTAAACTTGATTTTGTTGTTGATTAATTTTAAGATAGTATTCCAATTAAAATCGGCAAAAAGTACTTCCTGCTTAATGTCGAAATGTTTCAGTATCGATTTCTTTACAGTTCCAAATTCAACCAAAGTATCCGTTCCCGATGCAATCGCAATGCCTTCGGCAAAAACATCTGAAGTAACCGGCTTATGCTGAAGCTTACAAATGCCCAAACGCGAAAGCACCGAATTTACATAACCTTTAAACAAAAAGAAGTCTGAAGGTTTTTCGGCATTTGTCCAACTTTCCGACATTCTGTTTCCTGAAACAAATAATGTCAAATGTTTTGGTTCATGATAACCATTTAACTCTTTGTGGTAGGTTTTACCAAATTCGAATAATTTCAAATCGCCATTTCTTCGGTTGATGTTATACGATACCGCTTCCAATCCTGAGAATAACAACGACTGACGCATCGCTGCCAAATCATTGCTCAGCGGATTCAGCATCATCACATTGTATTCCTCTTTCAGCATCGAAGACAACTTCACATAATCGGGAGTTGTTAACGAATTCGCCATCATTTCATGAAAGCCAAGTGAATTCAATTGTGTCGCAATGATGTTTTGTACCTTAAAATCTTCAGTACGACTTGAATTGGCAACAGTAGCATTTAATTTTTTAGTGAAATTAATATTGTTATAGCCATACACACGAAGAATTTCCTCAACAACATCTATCTCGCGCTGCACATCCACACGGTACGACGGAATAATCAATCCCAAACCGGCATCTGAAATGCTGTTGACTTTAATGTCAAGCGAAGCCAATATCTTCTTGATGGTTTCTTTTGGCAATTCCTGCCCAATCAGTTTCGTCGTTTTATCAAAATGAAGGAACACCGGAAAATCTTCTATTTTCTTTGGATACACATCAATAATATCCGAAGTGACTTCACCACCGGCAAGTTCTTTGATCAAAAGTGCTGCACGTTTCAATGCAAACTCCGTAATATTCACATCAATGCCTCTTTCAAAACGGAACGAAGCATCGGTATTCAGTCCGTGTCGCTTAGCTGATTTTCTAACACTCACCGGATTAAAGTAAGCGCTTTCAAGGAAAATAGTATTCGTGGTTTCAGTAACCCCCGAATTCTTTCCGCCAAAAACTCCGGCCAAACACAACGGACCTTTTTCATCACATATCATCAAATCCTCTTCGTGCAGTGTTCTTTCTACATCATCAAGTGTGGTGAATTTTGTTCCGGCTGGAAGCGTTTTCACAATAATCTTCCCATTGATTTTAGAAGCATCAAAAGCGTGTAATGGCTGCCCTAAATCGTGAAGGATATAGTTCGTAACGTCAACAATATTGTTTTTTGGCGTAAGCCCAATAGCTTTCAGTCGGTTTTGTAACCAAGCTGGTGAAGGCTTAACCGTAACTCCCGAAATCGTCACGCCGCAATATCTTGGTGCTAACTTGCTGTCTTTTACATCAACATCAATCTTAAGCGTTCTTTTGTCAATACGAAACGTACTCACCGTAGGCGTAATCAATTCGATGTTACTATTTTTCTGCAATAAGCTTGCACGCAGGTCACGCGCCACACCATAATGCGACATTGCATCGGCACGGTTTGGCGTTAATCCAATTTCAAAAACTTCATCATTTTCTATATTGAAAACTTTGGCACATGGCGTTCCCGGTTTTAGGTTAGCATCCAATATCATGATACCGTCATGGCTCGTCCCAAGTCCGAGTTCGTCTTCGGCACATATCATTCCGTGGCTTTCCTGCCCGCGGATTTTTCCTTTTTTGATTTCAAATTCAACACCTTCTTTGTCAAACAATTTGGTTCCAATGGTTGCCACAGGAACTTTTTGCCCTTTGGCAACATTGCTCGCGCCACATACAATTTGCACCGGAGTTCCATCACCCAAGTCAACGGTTGTAATGCTCAAACGGTCAGCATCAGGATGTTTCTCGCAGCTCAATACATGACCAACGACAACACCTTCGAGTCCGCCACGAACCGATTGGTATTTCTCAACCACTTCAACCTCCAAACCAAGGTCAGTCAGGATAGCCGCAGTGTCTTCCGATTTTAAATCTATTTTAATGAATTGTTTTAACCAATTGTATGAAATTCGCATGTGCACTAATTTTGAGGTGCAAATATAATCAATGAAGCTCTCAGAAGGAAAAGTTTTTAAGTGTTTTTTAATTTTAAAATCAGGAGCACAACGGCTTTGCATCTAAGGGTAATTCGTCCCGCTATCCGCTATATCTT
>DBIH01000175.1 GCA_002296885.1 Flavobacterium sp. UBA807
AAATTGCTACAAGTGAAACTTCAGGTAAATCCAAACCTTCACGCAATAAGTTGACACCAATCAACACATCAAACAAACCTTTACGTAAATCCTGCATGATTTCAACACGCTCCAAAGTATCAACATCAGAATGTATGTAGCGGCATCGAATGGAAACTTTGGTTAAATATTTCGTCAGTTCTTCCGCCATCCTTTTGGTCAAAGTGGTTACCAAAACTCTTTCATCTGCTTCGCATCGCACCTGAATTTCCTCTATTAAATCATCAATCTGATTCAAACTTGGGCGAACTTCTATGATTGGATCTAATAATCCTGTTGGACGGATGACCTGTTCTACATAAATTCCTTCCGATTTTTCCAATTCATAATCAGCCGGTGTAGCTGAAACGTAGATGACTTGGTTTTGCATACTTTCAAACTCCTCAAATTTCAGTGGACGGTTGTCCATAGCAGCAGGCAATCGGAAACCATATTCCACCAGGTTTTCTTTTCGGCTTCGGTCACCACCGTACATGGCATGAACCTGTGAAATGGTAACATGACTTTCATCTACAACCATCAGATAATCATCGGGAAAATAATCAAGTAAGCAGAAAGGTCTGGTTCCCGGAGCACGTCTGTCAAGGTAACGAGAATAATTCTCGATTCCTGAACAATAGCCCAATTCCTTTATCATTTCCAAATCGAAATTAGTGCGTTCTTCCAAACGTTTGGCTTCAAGGTGTTTGCCAATTTCCTTAAAATAATCTACCTGTTTGACCAAGTCTTGCTGTATATCCCAAATGGCAGCCTGCAATATTTCGGGAGAAGTCACAAACATATTCGCCGGATAGATATTCAGTTTTTCATATCGTTCTAAAACTTTGGAGCTTTTGGCGTCAAAGGCTTCTATTTCTTCAATTTCGTCGCCAAAAAAATGGACACGGTAAGGTTCATCGGCATAACTCGGAAAAATATCGACCGTATCACCTTTAATCCGAAAAGTGCCCGGAGTGAACTCGGCTTCGGTTCTCGAGTATAGACTTTGTACCAAACGGTGTAATAATTTGGTACGTGAAATGATTTCATTTTTGGCAATCGAAACCACATTTTTTTGAAATTCAACAGGATTTCCAATTCCGTATAAACAAGAAACCGAAGAAACCACAATAATGTCACGACGTCCTGAAAGCAGTGCTGAAGTGGTGCTCAAACGCAGTTTTTCCAATTCATCATTGATAGACAAATCCTTTTCGATGTAAGTTCCTGTCACCGGAATAAAAGCTTCGGGCTGGTAATAATCGTAATACGAAACAAAATACTGCACCGAATTGTTTGGAAAAAATTGCTTGAATTCCGAATACAACTGAGCAGCCAATGTTTTATTGTGCGCAAGTACCAAGGTTGGCCTATCGACATTCTGTACAACATTTGCAACGGTAAATGTTTTTCCGGAGCCTGTAACTCCAAGTAAAGTTTGGTATTTTTCACCATTGAGGATTCCGTTGGAAAGTTTCTCAATAGCCTCAGGCTGATCGCCTGTTGGTTTATAATCGGATACGACTTGGAATTTCATTTTCTATAGTTGAAAAGTGAGGAAGTAGCTAAGTTACAAAGTTTAATTAAGTAAGCCGTTAATTTTAGCATATTGTAAAAGCATAATTGTCTTGGCATCCTTGATTTCTGCCGAAGCTATCATCGCATAGGCTTTTTCAAAATCGAATTCCAATACTTCGATGTTTTCCTGTTCATCGGCAATGCCACCACCTTCATTGACTTTCATATCTTTGGTGTATTCGGCAGCAAAAAAATGCACAATTTCAGTAACTGATCCGGGAGACATATAAACTTCAAACAGTTTTTGCACTGCTGAAATCTTATAACCCGTTTCTTCTTCAGTTTCCCTGCGGATACACTCTTCTGCGTTGTCTTTATCCAATAGTCCGGCGCAGGCCTCAATCAGCATTCCGGTTTCGTTGCCGTTGACATAAGTCGGCATTCGGAATTGACGCGTCAGGATTACGGTTTTACTGTTTTTATTGTACAGCAGAATTGTAGCGCCATTTCCGCGGTCATAAGCTTCACGCGATTGGGTTTCCCATTGCCCGTCTTTTTTCTGATAATTGTAGGTTATCTTTCGAAGAGTATACCAATTGTCTGAGAGCACTTCTGTTTTTGTAATTTCTATTTTTGGATTTTTCATTTGAATAATTTGTGTTTAATCCCAACATTCCATTAATAATAAATCACCTTCTTTGTGAGTTATGGAAACGATTCCGTCTTCGGTAACATGGTTGCTGCTTCCGGTGCGGTAACCTATTGTCAAATCTTCATTATCCAAAGGATAAAAAAGATTTTGTGTTGTAATTCCGGTTACTTTTCCAATTGGAATCAATGACAGAATTGTATTTGCGATATACCATTTCTCAAAGGAAGCAGGCAATAGATACACTTTTGAGTGATCATCCAAGATGACAGCTTTGAGTTTGTTCCGGTAAGCCACAATATTGGTTAAATTGGTAATGGTATGGTCGGCACGTCTTCCGGTTGCCCAAATAACATTTGCGGCTTTATGACCTTTTTCGATTAAATAATCAAAAGCTTTTTCCAAATCGGTCTTATCTTGATCTGGTGCGTAAACTATCTCGATTGGATATTGTTTTTCTTTGTAATAATCAGCATCAAAACCTCTGTCAAAATCGCCAAGTAAAACATCGATTTTGATTCCGAGCTCCAAAACACGTTCGATAGCGGAATCCAAAACAATGACTAATGGAGACCATTCTAAAAGCTGCCCTAATAATTCAGGACTACAGGCTTCGCCATTAGCAATTATTAGAGCTGGTTCCTGATCGTCGCGGACAATATGATGTGAAGACATTGATTACAAATTAGAGATTGTAAATATACTCAACTTGTTTTAGTTGAATTTGTTAATCTATGGTTAATTTGGAACAATTTTTGAGCGGAATTTGAATACTTTTACAACTTAAACGGAACTTGTATGAGAGCAGTTTTTGCTTTATTGTTTTTAATTTTTTTCTCCTTCAAGGGTTTTTCTCAATTTGAAACACCAAAGAAGAAGATTAACATTGCGCCGGTTTCTAATCCTCAGGGTTCTGTATCGCCAACAAGTTCAAAATCCATAACATGCCCAAACATTTTTGACAAAAAGGATAAATTATTATCTAGTGTTTCATTGCTGAAAACAAAAGATGAAGATGAAAAAAGCATCTTTGATAAAGAGCAATTCGCAAGTCCGGCCAAAGAATACACAGACAAAATGAATAAGCAAATTACAGATGGTAAAATATACGATTACTATAAAAAAGATTATGTGCTGGTATCCTATAAATGCTCTACAAAAATAGCAAAATTCGTTCTTAAGGATTATGGCGATCCGGATGGAGATGTTGTTAGGATTTGGCTAAACGGTGAAATTGTGATTAATGCTATGACACTGGAAAGTGCTTACAGAGAAATTAAGTTAGACTTAAGGGACGGTCAGAATTTGTTAGTTATTGAAGCACTAAATGAAGGTTCGGTTTCTCCAAACACCACACAATTTTCTATATTTAATGATAAAGGAGAAATGATTGGAAATAATCTTGCGGGATTACTAACCAATGTCAAAGCAACAATTATCATCAATAAAGTGGATGTCTTAGGACAATAAAAAAGACGATCTCGTCTTTTGGAACGAGACCGTCTTTTTTATTTGTTAAACTCGAGAAATTCTATCCCAATTTTTTATCTAAGTTTTCTTTAATTGCGGCAAGGAAACCTTCCGTAGTTAAATAATCAGCATCTGTTAAGCCTTCTGGTTTTACCAGCATCGCCAAGTCCTTTGTCATTTTTCCGCTTTCTACAGTTTCCACACAAACCTGCTCCAGCTTCAAACAAAAATCAATCAGGGCTTGATTGTTATCTAATTTTCCTCTATGCTCTAAACCTCTTGTCCATGCGAAGATCGATGCAATTGGGTTTGTAGAAGTTGCTTTTCCCTGCTGGTGCATTCTGTAATGACGTGTTACGGTTCCGTGCGCTGCTTCAGCTTCAACGGTTTTTCCATCCGGAGTTACTAGAACTGAAGTCATCAATCCTAATGAACCGAATCCTTGCGCAACCGTATCCGATTGAACGTCGCCGTCATAGTTTTTACAAGCCCAAACAAATCCTCCGCTCCATTTCATTGCCGAAGCAACCATGTCGTCGATTAGTCGGTGTTCGTAAACCATACCGTTTTTGTCAAAATCAGCTTTATAATGTTGTTGATACACTTCTTCAAAAATATCTTTAAACCTTCCATCGTAAGCTTTTAGGATGGTGTTTTTAGTCGAAAGATACAATGGCCATTTTTTTGTCAATGCCATCTGGAAAGAAGAATGTGCAAAACCGTAGATACTTTCGTCGGTATTATACATGCACATTGCCACTCCATTGTCTTTAAAATTGAAAACTTCCCATGAAGTCACTTCTCCGGCTTCGTTAGTGAAAGACATTGTAAGCTTTCCTTTTCCTTTGATTACTTTATCAGTCGCTTTGTATTGATCGCCGAATGCATGACGACCAATGACGATTGGCTGCGTCCATCCCTGAACATAACGCGGAACGTTGCTCATGATGATTGGCTCACGGAAAACCGTTCCGCCAACAATGTTACGAATCGTTCCGTTTGGAGATTTCCACATTTCAGAAAGGTTGAATTCTTTAACCCTTTCTTCATCCGGAGTAATGGTAGCGCATTTGATGCCTACGTTATATTTTTTGATTGCTTCTGCTGAGTCGATTGTGACCTGGTCTTTGGTAGCTTCTCTGTGCTCGATGCCTAAGTCATAATATTTAATATCTAAGTCAAGATAAGGGAGGATAAGTTGTTCTTTAATGAAACTCCAGATAATTCGTGTCATCTCATCGCCATCCAATTCTACGACCGGATTGGCTACTTTAATTTTTGCCATATTCTTTAGTTAGTTTTAATTTTCGCGATAGCAAATATAATTATTATAAGAGAAATTCTGCTGATAAGGGCACCGAAATCGATTGAATTGTGAAATTGTCATTTTACGTTTTAAAAAATGCCGATTTGATAAAAAATGGAATTTAAATTGACAGAATAAAAAAAGTCCCGATACAATCGGGACCTTTTTTATGGACAGAAAGTTTGGAATTATCTTCTTCTTTCTTTGATTTTTGCTTTTTTACCAGTAAGTTCTCTAAAGTAGAAAATACGAGCTCTTCTAACTTTACCTCTTTGGTTCACTTCTACTTTTTGTAAAGCCGGCATGTTTACTGGGAAGATACGCTCTACACCAACAGAACCTGACATTTTACGAATTGTAAAAGTTTCTGTAATTCCAGCACCTTTTCTTTGGATTACAACTCCTTTGAAAAACTGAGTTCTTGTTTTTTCACCCTCTTTAATTTCGTAGTAAACTGTGATAGTATCTCCAGCGCCGAAATCAGGGAAATCTTTTTTTGTTGATAATTCGTTGTTAACGAAATCTACTAAATTTGCCATTTTTTCTAATTATTATGGTTTTTAAATCTGAGCAACATTCACGGTTTTCGCCAGAGGTTGGTCAAAGTGGGGGCAAAGATAGAAAAGAATTATGAATTTTGAATTATGAATTATGAATTTTTTTAATGTTTTTTTAAAATTTAAGAATTTGTAAATCACGTAGTTAAGACGTTGGTTTTTGTACAACTCGTAATTCATAATTCGTAATTCGTAATTTTTCTACTCTTCAAGCAAATCTGGACGACGCTTTTT
>DBIH01000046.1 GCA_002296885.1 Flavobacterium sp. UBA807
TAATGACATTATAACCGCCTCCTGAAACTAAGCCCGGAAAATCGGTTAAGGCACTGCCGCCGCCATTACATGAAGCTACTTTTATGGCACCAACATATATCAAATCTGAAGCACTACAATTGCTTGCTGCGCTTACGTTTCCGCCTGTTTCTACTACTATCGAAGAATTGGCAGCCAGATTTAGATTATAATTATTAGATGAAAAGTCAACATTGGCATTATTTCTAACAACAAATTGTATGGCTCCTAAACATGTGAGGTCCCAATTGGCAGTCATGACTAAGTTTGTCGGATTGGTGCCATCTCCTATATACAAAACCGTACAACCTGAAAAAGAACTGCAGGGGAAAGATGTTGTATTAACAGAAGCTCCGGTTATCGTGCATTGTGCATTCGAATTGAATGAAAACAAAAAAACCGCAACTAACAATAGTAGAAAACGTTTCATAGTAAATCTATTTAGTGCAGGTAATTCAGTGGGTAGATTGGGATAAACAAAAGTAGTTCAGAAACAAAAGCCCGGGAAATATTATCGGTGTATGACCCAAAAACTCTTTTAACTACACATTAATCTTTTCATGCAATTATTTACATTTTTTCAAACATTAAGACAACTTTGTAAAATAGTTAAACACTTCACAGTTAATTCGTTAATTTTTTTACTTTTAATATGAAGTTTGTTAGCAACGATATAAAATTGCCAAAAATAATTATCGTTTTACTTGCCCATTCCAATCTATTAATTAAATTTGATTTTAAGTTATTTTTAACAACTGTTTGAAATATGAGGAAAGTTTTACTTTTTGATTCTATCAATCAAAACAAATACCGAATGATAGTATTTTTTTTGATATTTTTCTTTTTTCAAAAATCGGCAGCAACTACTTTTTATATCAATGATAATAACTCTAAAGGTGATATTTATACTACAGCATTAGGAAATGATTCCAATGATGGTATAACTTCAGCAAGTCCAAAGTTAAGCATCAGGAAAACCTACGAAAAAGCACAGGATGATGACATTATTATAATTGATACCGGCATTTATCCAGACCTCTCAGATAAAGGAGTTTTATCATTCAATATCACAAAAAAAATAAAATTTATAATAGCAGGATTTTCAGATGGCTTATATTCAAGGACGCCATTGCCTGTCAATCAAAAAGTATCCCCAGAAGAATTCTACATAGTAAATGACAAACCTATTGATCGCGATGCCTATATACACCGACCGCGAAACGGCGTAATAACGAAGCCCCAATAGATAATGAAAACTTTTACTAACTATATACACATGCTTATAGCATGTGTTGGTTTTACGACTTTAACTTACGCTCAACCTGCAAATGATGATTGCAGCAACGCTATTCCAATTACAGTAGGCAATGGTAGTTGTAATTCGATTTTGTATACCAATGTTGCTGCTACTACGGCTGGAGACCCTGCTGCTCCGGCTTGTTGGAGTCCAAGCAGCCTTAGTCACACCGTTTGGTTTTCTTTTGTTGCTACTGTTGCTGATATTGAAATATCTACCAATTTCGGGGGAACTTTAGCTAACACACAACTTGCTGCTTACAGTGGAACTTGTGGGAGTTTAACACAAATTGGCTGTCAGGAGAACATAAATACTGCAGGGGGGCTATTACACACTGATATTATCTTACACGGATTAACTGTTGGTAATACTTATTATTTAATGGTAGATGGAAATGGCAATAGCACAGGTACTTTTGGTATCTGCGCACAAGAATCTTTACCTATTGGACCTCCATTACCAACTCAGGATTGTACCGGTGCTCAAACATTATGCAATCTTAACAATGTAACTGTTTCCAATGGCACTGGTGGTGTTGGATCAACTACCGAATGGCCGAGTTGTTTTGGTTCTCCCGGTGAACGTTCTTCTAACTGGTATACATTTACTGTTGCTACTTCAGGAGTTTTGGCATTCACTGTTACCCCGACAGCAGTAATTGATTATGATTTTGCCATATACAATACAACGACATCCTGCCCTGGGAGTGAGTTAGTATGCAATTGGGATCCTGCTACAGGTGCAGCAGGGACAACTGGTCTTGGTTGTCCGGGTCTGCAATGTGAGCCAACATTTACCGTAACAGCAGGACAGACTTATACTATACTCGTTGACCGTTATACATCTACATCATCTGCCGGATTTACAATGAGTTTTGCCGGTACCACAGCTACATTTGCAAGTCCTAATCCAACTTTTACGGCTACTACTGCCTGTTTGGGGTCAGCCACTCAGTTTACGAATACGACGAATGGAAACTTTACTTATAATTGGAATTTTGGAGATGGTTTCACTTCTAATTTAGAAAATCCAACACATACCTATGCTACATCGGGACCTCATACTGTCACACTTTTACTAACTGCTGTTCCTGGTGGTTGTCAAAATGCCGTGACCCAAACGGTCACAGTTAATCCTATTCCCACTGTAGATGCGGGTACTGGTGGAACGATTTGTTCCGGTGGATGTGTAACTTTAGGAGGAACAACTAATGCGATAGGCGGCACAGCAGGGCAAGTTTCATTTACCAATACAAATGATTATAACATTCCCGATAATAGCACTGTAGGTGTTTATTCTCCTATTGTTGTATCAGGAATATATCCAACTACTATTGGAGCTGGTTCTATTGCTTCTGTTTGTGTTGATATTTATCATGACTTTGATGCGGATGTTGATATGTACCTGCAATGTCCTGATGGAACCAGACTTGAACTATCAACAGATAATGGAGGGTTCGATTTTGATTATACCAATACCTGTTTTTCTCCATCCGCATCGGCATCAATAACCACCGGAACGGCTCCTTTTACCGGAACCTGGTTACCTGAGCAATCTTTTAATGTCTTAAACGGATGTACCGCAAATGGAACCTGGCAACTTTTTGTGCAGGATGATGCTGCTGGTGACTTGGGACATATTATGGACTGGACTATAACATTTAACAACAGTCTTCCACCTTATACCTGGTCCCCGACTACGGCTATGACCAATTCAACAACATTAACACCGAC
>DBIH01000045.1 GCA_002296885.1 Flavobacterium sp. UBA807
ATCATTCCTGCCTTTGATGACAATTTCAAGGCTCAAATCAATGCCGTTTCCGACCTGATAAAAGCCGAAGTTAATGTGAAAGAAATTGAACTTCTTGATGATGCCTCCGGAGTTTTAGTGAAGCAGATTAAGCCCAATTTCAAGACATTAGGGCCACGTTTCGGTAAAGATATGGGATTGATTGCCAAAGAGATACAAAATTTTTCAGCTGAGCAAATTGCCGAGTTGGAAAGAAATAATGAACTGATGCTTGTTATTTCGGGAAATAACATAATTTTAACAACCGATGATGTCGAAATATCTTCACAGGATATTCCGGGATGGCTGGTGGCAAATGCAAATGGTATAACGGTTGCATTAGACATTACGCTAACGGAAGAATTGAAAAATGAAGGTATTGCAAGGGAACTGGTAAACAGGATTCAGAACATCAGAAAAGATAGTGGCTTTGAAGTTACCGATAAGATTAAGGTTCAGTTACAGTCTAATGAAGAATTGGAAAATGCTGTAAAACAAAATGTAACGTATATCAAATCGGAAACACTAACAGAAACATTAGATTTTGTAGCAGATTTAAATGGCGCTGCAGAAATTGAATTTGACGATATAAAAACCAAAATATTAATCTCAAAATAGCAAAAAGATGGTAGAAGAAAAAATGAGATACTCAGATGCTGACTTAGCAGAGTTCAAGGAAATAATCTTAGCAAAAATAGAAAAAGCAAAAGCCGATTTAGAGTTGATAAAAAGCGCTTATATGAATGATTTAAACAATGGAACTGATGATACGTCTCCAACGTTTAAAGCGTTTGAAGAAGGAAGCGAGACCATGTCTAAAGAAGCAAACTCGCAGTTGGCAATCCGTCAGGAAAAGTTTATCCGTGATTTAAAAAACGCACTTTTCCGTGTTGAAAACAAAACCTATGGTGTTTGTAAAGTAACAGGAAAATTAATTTCTAAGGAAAGATTAAAAATAGTTCCTCATGCTACAATGAGTATCGAAGCAAAAAACCTGCAACGATAATAAAAAAGAAATTCTTTGAAATGATGATTTGCATCTTGTTCATGACGAAAAAATCATCAACAGAACAATTGAAGTTTTTTAGGAAGTAGCTCCATAGAGAATTTGTTTATTGTCTTTGAATGTCATGAACTTAAATTTGTAAAGCAACAAAGACAATTACTATTTATCTATCCCCAAATCCCTGAAAGTGACTTTTCAGCGTGCAATTCATCTGATAGTGCGTTCTCCTTTAGGGGATAGGGGTAGAAAAAACAGTATAACACTGATTTTCAACGATTACTGTGTGATACCGTAGATAAGCATTTAATAAATTGACTCTCTCAAAACTCTTTCACCTTACGGAGCGTTTCGAGCAATTGCGGATAGTGCTCCATCAATGCCGCGATGGCTTTATCATTCAAACCCAAGCCTTGCCTTTTTTCGGAGGTATTCACACTGCGTAATGATTCTTCCTGTGATCCTTCAATCTCATTCAATAGCCTGTTCGGTCCTGCAACAGCAGTTTTATGTCCGGCAAGTACCGTCATAGCCCAAAACCAAAGATCGTCGTTTGTTGATGCTAAAGTCGTAAAAAGATCTTCGCGCATTGCATCTTGATATAAGATATTCGGAGGGAACAAAGTTCCTCCTCCGGTTGTTGCCATATTCCTGAATTTAGGATATTTGCCGTATAAAATGCAACGCTTGAGTTTATAAAGACGCCATTTGTCATAAGGCAATGGATTGCCGGTACTGTCTTTCCTTATCCTGCGGCAACGCTCGGCGGAAACCGCATCGGGATATTTTTTATGGCAACGCAACAGACGCTCAATTAAGTCCGGATAATATAAAATATCGTCGTCGATAGTAATCAGAATATCATTGGGAAAATCGCGAAGTGCAGGAACCAGTTTTTTGTATGATCGGATGTCATTCTCCGTCCATCTTACCTCGACTTCCTTATGAAGTTTATACTCACCAATGCCGTTTGGAAACTGCGAACCCGCCAGATACAGCACTATCCTGTCGGGCTTTTTCGTATTTACCAAAATGGTTTCGACAACCTTGTGAATCGCCGGCATACGTGCGGGAAAACTGGTAAAAGTAACAATGAGCTGAGGCACATATGGTTTTTCGCTGTATTTTTCGAACGGATGGAATTCGGAAAAATACCATTCGGCTTTCTCTTCGGATCTGAATAAACTTCTTATTTCTTTGCGGTATTTCTTGAAAACACGGATTTTATCGGATATTTCACTTGGAGAAAGATCAATTTTCTCATATCCTTCCATGCTTTCATTGTCGCGCCAGTCATAATAAAATTCTTCGTAAAAAATTATTCGATTTGGAAGCATTTTTGCAGCTTCGCAAACAATGCGGTGATCTACGTGATTGCCCAACCCTGATGGAGCGTAAATAGTATCAGAAGGATGTACGTGCTTTTTAAGCCAATCTGCAATAGCGGCAATAAATTTTTCTTCCCGTAGTGGTTTACCATCAAAAATTATACTTTTTTTTGGATAAAATTTCTTGCGGAAAACAGCGTCCATAAAACCCGCATCTTGATACTTTGCACCAAGCGCACGGCATGCTCTGATATTTTCTATCTTGCGCGTCAAGACTTTCGGAATATGGGTCCACGAAATACCGCTCATAATAGTCTGTACTTCAACACAAGCTCCCGCATCTGTCAAACGTTTTATGAGTCCACCGCAAGAGCCGATAGCATCATCGAAGTGCGGAGATAAAAAAACGTGTTTCATATTTATTTGAAAAAAAATTAAGTAGCGGTTAGGAATTTACTATTCTTTTTTAGGCAATAAAAATTAGATATTTCATATCTTTTCGATTCTAAGACAAACAATTAAGAAAAGATGAAGAAATATCCAACAAACCTAAAAAACAATTCATAAGCAAATATAGAAAAGTTTTCATAAAAAGGAAAAGGAAACACCCTATCACGTTACCTTAATGACATTGAGTACAAGCTGTCAGGCTGAAGTAAAATTTGAAGAAGTTGAAAAACAACGAAAGCATAATATGACAGCAATACAATTAAAAAAAGGAATTGATAAAAAAGTGGAGTTAAATTTTACCGCGACTTGTCTTTCTTCCAAATAGAGGGAGTCTAAAAAATTAATTGATTCTAATTTTTACTAAGGAAACAATAATTTGGTTGTTTCTGCCGATGAAATTACGATCTCTTTTAGTATCCTTCATAAAATGTATAAAATGAGGGCATAACAAAAATAATCTGTCTTTTGAATAATAATATTGTTACTTTTGCCGCATTAATATTTAAACAATGTCTTTAAGAAATTCCATTTTAATCATTGCGATTGTTTTACTGGTTGACCAATTCGTTAAGATTTACATCAAAACCAATTTTGTATATGGAGAAGCAGGCCAGATTGATGTTGCCAGCTGGTTTAAAATATTGTTGATTGAAAATGAGGGAATGGCCTGGGGAGCCAAAATTCCGGGGACTCACGGAAAATTGATTCTGACCGTTTTCAGGATCTTAGCTGTTTTTGGGATAGGATATTGGTTGTACGATGCCAGTACAAAACACAGTTCTCCTTACCTGATGGTTGCTATAGCATTGATTTTTGCGGGAGCAGTAGGGAACATTATTGATTCTGTTTTTTATGGGGTTATTTTTGATGACAGCTACGGGCATTTAGCAACAATGTTTTCAGACAAACCAGCAGGAACATGGTTTCACGGAAGAGTGGTAGACATGTTGTATTTTCCAATCTGTGAAGGGAATTTCCCAAAATGGATGCCGGTTTACGGTGGACAGCCGTTCAAATTCTTTAATGCGATTTTCAATATTGCCGATATGGCAATTTCAACCGGAGTTGGAATCTTAATCGTATTCAACAAAAAAGCATTCGCTAAAAAATTGTCTCTCGGAACGAATAGTTAGTATTTGGAGTGACACAATAATCCAAACGGATATCGCTTTCAAAAACATCTTCGATAGCATCTTCAGCCTCAAAGAATGACAAGCCGACTTTGAGGACATCTTCATGGCATTCGGATAAAAACTTGTCATAAAATCCTTTTCCGTAACCAACCCGGTTTCCTTTTTTGTCAAAAGCCAAAAGCGGAACAAACACTACTTCAATTTTAGCATTCGGCACTTCTATTCCGTCAACGGGTTCGTAAATATTGTGTAGATTTTTTTGAAATTTAGTATTGTCAGTTAAAAGATAATTAGTCATTTCCAATGTTTCGAAATTGCTTTTTGCGACTACGATTTCTTTATCATAACCAGCTAAAATCTGTAGAATAAATTCGGTTTCAACTTCTTTTTGCTCTTCTATGGTCAGATATAAATGAAAATAGGTTTTCTCCCAAATGTCAAGCTGGAGCAATCGGTTGGCAATTGCCAGACTTTTGTCTTCAATTTGCTCAGCTGATAATTCCTGACGTAATGCCTTATACTTTTTCCTTAAATCTTTTTTAAGCATAACTGTGTTTTCAAATCTTCTATAAAAGTAGTCAAATGTTCTACTTCCACATGATCCATAAGCACAATTTTATACCATTGATTCTCTTTGTTGTGCTGTTGTGGCACTAAAGTATATTTGTCGGCAATTGCTTTTGGAATGTATTTAGATTTTATGGTTACGATATTCATATAGGGTTCCCTAAAATAGACTATGCCCAATTTATCTAACTCCTTACACAAAAAGGAAGTCCTCATCTGTAAAACACTCACTTTCTCGAACCATCCATTTGGGCCGTAGGTGAATAATATCATCCAAACTGCAACTGCGTTGGCACCACTCCTGCTGCCACACAATGTTAAATCCATTCCTTCTACATACTCGGCTTCTTTGGTCAGTACATTTTCTATATAACCTTTCCGACAGATAAAAACACCTGTGCCATAAGGAGCCTGCAACATTTTATGTGCATCAATCGTGATTGAAGTAATCTTAGGATTTTCAAAATTAATTTTTGATTCCTGATTGTTAAATGGGTAGACAAAACCACCATAAGCACCGTCAATATGGAGCTTGTAAAAAAGATTATGCTCTTCAAGTACTGAAATATAATCTTCAGGATTGTCAACCGAGCCAAACATGGTAGTACCCATATTAGAAACCACAATAAAGTACTTTTTGCCTATTTGTTTGGCTTCTGTTATTAATTGACTTAAGAGAGTTTTGTCAATTTGCCTTGTATCAAAATCAACAGAAACCTTCAACCAGTCAATCTGTAACAAATTGGCAGCTTTTGGAATAGAATAATGGGTATCAACCGAAGCTAAAATCGCAATTTCACTCAGTAGAGCATCAAATACGTTGATAAAATAATTTCGAAACATCCATAAAGCATAAACATTGGCTTCTGTTCCGCCGGGTGAAATATAACCGTCAAAAGCATTGGGTTCAGCCTTAAAAATATCGACTGCTAAAACACTCAGCACTTCCCGTTCAATTTCATGGGTTCCCTGAAAAGCCTTTTCAGAAGTTCCATAGGTATGGCATCCTATATTATTTGGATTCGCAACATAAGTTTGCAGAATAGGAGCGTCTCTTAAGAAAGGTGCATCATCGTTAAAAACCCTGCCGTCAAGTTTTGAAGCCGGATACCCGAGCGATATATCTTTTGAAAAATTTACGTTGTCCTGCAATGCAATCGCGATGCGGTTTGTTCGTTCTTCCTGTGATAATTTTTTCCAGAATTTCATTTTAATTTTTTTCCAAAACTAACAGTTCAGCACAGAAGAAAACATGACGAATGTTATTTTCGGCATATTGTGGTTTATTCAGATTTCAATTAACTTTGTTTCATGAACAATCCTTCTATCGAACTACAACTGCAAACACTGCCTGACAATCCTGGGGTTTATCAGTATTATGATAAAGATGGAAAGATTCTGTATGTTGGTAAAGCCAAAAACCTTAAGAAAAGAGTTTCTTCCTATTTCAACAAAATCCATGACAATGGCAAAACCAATGTATTGGTTAAGAAGATAGTTACGATTAAGCATATCGTAGTTTCATCCGAACAAGATGCGCTTTTGCTCGAAAACAATCTGATAAAAAAACTCCAGCCACGCTATAATGTGTTGCTTCGTGATGACAAGACCTATCCGTGGATTTGCATCAAGAAAGAACCTTTTTCGAGAATATTCCCAACGCGCCGAATGGTCAAAGACGGTTCCGAATATTTTGGTCCGTATACTTCTTTCAAGACGGTGCACACCATTATGGATCTGATAAAAGAATTATATCAACTGCGTACCTGTAATTATGATTTGAGCGAAAACAATATCAATGCGCATAAATTTAAGGTTTGCCTTGAATACCATATCGGAAACTGCAAAGGGCCATGTGAAGGATTGGAAACTCAGGATGAATATCAAAAAAAGATCGAAGCCATTCGTCAGATATTAAAAGGAAATTTCAAAGACAGCATGCGTGATTTTAAAAAGCAAATGAATGAATACGCAGCTGAAATGAGGTTTGAGGAAGCGCAGAGAATCAAGGAAAAGATTGATGTTTTAGAGAATTATCAATCGTATTCGACCGTTCTGAATCCGAAGATTTCAAATATTGATGTCTTCTCGATTGTTTCGGATGAAGCAATGGCGTATGTCAACTTTTTACAGATTTCACATGGAGCCATCATCCGTTCTTTCACATTAGAACTCAAAAAGAAACTCGATGAAACTGATCAGGAATTACTGGAACTCGCAGTCGTTGAACTTCGTGAAAGATTTAACCTGACTTCCAAAGAAATCATCCTGCCATTTGCTTTGGACTTTGGTGATAAAATAAAGGTTACGGTACCTCAATTAGGAGACAAAAAGCAAATTCTTGATTTGTCAGAAAGGAATGCAAAATACCAACGTCTTGAGCAGTTGAAGCAAATTCAGATTGTCGACCCGGAAAGACACACCAACCGAATCATGGCGCAGATGCAAAAGGATTTGAGGCTTTCTGTCGAACCACGACACATCGAATGTTTTGATAATTCGAACATACAGGGTACGAATCCCGTTTCGGCTTGTGTTGTTTTTAAAGACGGAAAACCAAGTAAAAAAGATTATCGCCATTTCAATATAAAAACCGTTGAAGGGCCGAATGACTTTGCTTCGATGGAAGAAGTGGTTTACAGACGCTACAAACGCATGCTGGACGAGAACCAGCCTTTGCCGCAATTGATTATCATTGACGGAGGAAAGGGGCAATTATCGTCAGCCTTGAAAAGTATTGATGATTTAGGTTTACGCGGAAAGGTTGCCATAATCGGCATCGCAAAACGACTGGAAGAATTATTTTATCCGGGCGATTCGGTTCCGTTGTATCTGGATAAAAAATCAGAAACACTCAAAATCATCCAGCATTTGCGTAACGAGGCACATCGTTTCGGAATTACACATCATCGCGACAAGCGAAGCAAATCGGCACTCAATTCTACCATAGAACTAATTCCCGGAATTGGTGAAAAGACCATGCTGACGTTATTAAAACATTTCAAAAGTGTTAAAAGATTGAAATTAGCTACCGAAAAAGAAATTTCTGAGGTTGTCGGAGCATCAAAAGCAAAAAAAATTTCCGACTTTTACAACATAAGTAAACCCTAATTCACTTTATGAAAAAAACAATATTTGTTCTGATTGGCTTTCTTTTCCTTCAGACTGTTGTTGCGCAGGACACAATAAAGAAAAGCAGACCTAAGATTGGTTTGGTTCTTAGTGGTGGTGGCGCCAAAGGGTTTGCTCATATTGGTGTGCTGAAAGTTTTGGAAAAAGCGGGCGTGAAAATTGATTACATTGCCGGGACAAGTATGGGTGCGGTTGTTGGAGGTTTGTATGCTTCGGGATATAGCGCAACTCAAATTGATTCTATTTTTTCCAACACCGATTTTGATGAACTCCTTCAGGATTATATTCCGCGTGCTTCCAAAAGTTTTTATGAAAAAAACAATGATCAGCTTTATGCACTTACATTGCCGTTCAATAAACTTAAAATCGGAATTCCGATAGCACTTTCCAAAGGAATGTACAACTACAGTCTGTTGTCAAAACTTACACATAACGTGAGACATATCGATGATTTCAGTCAACTTCCAATTCCATTTTTATGCATTGCTACCGATATTGAAAAAGGGGATCAGGTAATTTTAAAAGAAGGCTATCTGGCTCAGGCAATGTTGGCGAGTTCTGCTTTTCCGTCGCTGTTTTCTCCTGTTGAAATTGATGGGAAGTTACTGATTGACGGTGGCGTAGTTAATAATTATCCAGTTGAAGAAGTTCGTAAAATGGGAGCTGATATCGTTATTGGGGTTGATGTACAGGACAATTTAAAAGACAGGAATTCGTTAAAAGATGCGACAAGAATTTTGGTTCAGATTACCAATCTCGACATGATTAAAAGCATGAAAGAAAAACAAAAGCTCACCGATATCTATATAAAACCGGATGTTACCAATTATGGTGTAATATCATTTGACGAAGGGAAGGAGATTGTTAAGACCGGCGAAGATGCAGCCATGGAAATGTTTGATAAAATTAAAACTCTAGCCGACAATTCCGGTAGTTATAAAGTAAACAGAATGAAAGTTGCTCAGGATTCGCTTCACATAAAAACGATTACGACAAGCAGGCTCGATAACTATACAAGAGCGTATATTTTAGGGAAACTGCATTTTAAAAATGGAAGTAAAATTTGCTATGAAGATTTAAAAACAGGAATCAATAACATAAATGCGACTCAAAATTTCAGCCGAATCAGTTATACAATCGAAGGGAAAGAGGGAGAAGATGAATTAAAACTCAGCCTGACCGAAAACCCAGTAAAGACCTATTTAAAGTTTGGGCTTCACTATGACGGGTTGTATAAAAGTGCAGTTTTGGCAAATATTACGCAGAAAAAAACGCTTTTTAAAAACGATGTACTGTCATTAGACTTGGGACTTGGCGATAATATCCGTTACAATTTGGATTATTATATTGACAATGGATTTTATTGGAGTTTTGGATTAAAATCGCGTTATAACACTTTCAATAAAAATGTAAAAACCGATTTCCGGGACGGCGAATTGTTGCAACAATTAGGCTTGAACAGTATCAATATTGATTTTGTAGATTTAACCAATCAGGCATATATGCAGACGGTTTTTATCCAGAAGTTTTTGATTGGAGCCGGAATTGAGCATAAATACCTTAAAATAAAATCGGATAATTTAGGAACCATTAATCCAACTTTTGAAAACAGTACTTATCTGAGTGTTTTTGGTTATGCAAAATATGATTCGTTCGACAACAAATTATTTCCAAAAAAAGGGTTTCTGTTTTCCGGCGATATTCAATCGTTTATCCATTCTTCTGATTATAACAAAGACTTTGAACGTTATTCTATTGCTAAGGGTGAGATTGCTTTTGCTAAAACGTTTTACAAAAAATTATCTTTGAAAGTGCAATCGGAAGCCGGATTTACTATTGGCAAAGACAGTGTACACTTTTTTGATTTTGTGTTGGGCGGGTATGGATTCAATATGATCAACAATTTCAGGCACTTTTATGGTTATGATTATTTAAGCATTTCTGCCGATAGTTACATCAAATCGTGCTTTACACTGGATTATGAGATTTACAAAAAGAATCATATAAATTTCGCGGCAAATTATGCCAATGCAGAAAACGGATTGTTTGAAAACGGGAACTGGCTTTCTAAACCAACCTATAATGGTTACGCCATCGGTTACGCTTTAGAATCTATAATCGGGCCAATTGAAATCAAATATTCCTGGTCGCCTGAACTTAGAAAGGGTTATGCCTATTTTACGGTTGGTTTCGCATTTTAAGCCAAACTATTACTTTTTAAAATAAAAAACTATATTTGAAGCTAATAAACTATTAACTAAAAAACCATTATATGTCTATTTGGAAAAGAAAACCTTTAAACCAACTTCTTTCAGAAGCTGATGAATCTGAAAAAGGATTAAAGAAAACATTAACCGCAACTGGTCTGACAGCACTTGGCGTTGGGGCTATAATTGGAGCCGGATTATTTTCGATTACAGGAATGGCTGCCGCACAAAATGCAGGACCGGGGATAACAATTTCTTTCGTAGTTGCAGCTTTAGGTTGTGTTTTTGCCGGACTATGTTATGCAGAATTCTCCTCAATGATTCCTGTTGCAGGAAGTGCTTACACGTATTCTTTTGCTACTATGGG
>DBIH01000051.1 GCA_002296885.1 Flavobacterium sp. UBA807
GAACCATCAAAAATCGGGTTGCTGATTAAAGTATAAAAGAATGATTGGTTAACCGTTACATCCAAACCATTGGTGAAATGCTTTTTGTAATTGACATCAGCATTGAAACCTCTTGATAATTCTGCTTTTAGCGATGCATTGGCGTTCAACTTATTTAAGTCAGTTTCTAAATCAATATAATTTAAAACTACTGGCGATTTATATCCTAAACCTCCATTCAAACGCGCTGAAATTTCGTGATTGATTTTATATAAAACCGATAATCTTGGCAAAGCAAAGTTTCCACACTTCGAATTAAAATCATATCGAAAACCGCTCTCAAAAATCCATTTCTCTGTTGGTTTAAAAGTGTTTTGCACAAAGGCTCCAAAAGTAGTATTGTGATAATCATTCACCATTGATAACGATTGTGGTGAATCGTTAGCAAAAACATCTCCATTAAAATTCATTCCACCAACCCAATTCATTTTTTCCGATTTATGAAAATAAGAAGCCTCAGAATAAAAAATCGTCTGCTTTCCGCTGAAAATATAATCCTTGGTATTTAAGTTCTGATTCAAAAAACTACTGCTTGCCTTTAAGACAAAGTTGCTGTTGTTTGATATTGTATATTGCCATTTGGTGTCAATACTGTGCCGCTGCATAATGGTTGCAATGTGATACAGCGACGCATCATAATCATTAAAATAATTATTGTCTCCTCCTTTTCTGGTATCAAATGTTCCTGCATAATTGAACGTTATTGTCGATTTCGGCGAAGCATAAAAAATAAACTTTGGATGAATAAGTGTGCTGCTCACTTTCGCTACATCGGTCAAACCATCATTATCGATATCCAAATGATTTTGAAATGTCTGTCCGGCAAAAAAAGTAAAGCCAAATCTCTTATTTCGTTTCGAAAAATAACCATTGAAATTCGTTTCTGAAAGCGTGGTTTGATTTGCTGTAAAACTTAGCTCTTTTTTAAAATCGGGGTTTTTACTAATCAAATTTATAATGCCACCAATCGCATCGCCCCCATATAATGTTGAAGCCGAACCCTTGATGATTTCGATTTGCTTCAAATCCATTGGCGGAATCTGCATGATTCCGAAGTTGCCCGAAAGCCCACCATATAAAGGCATTCCGTCTTTTAGCAATTGTGTATATCGTCCATTAAGCCCTTGAATTCTTGCCAAAGTATTTCCCGAACTTGCGGAAACCTGCTGCATCTGTATTCCGGCAATATCACCCAGTAAACTCATAATGTTGCCCGGTTTGATGTTGTTTTCCTCATTCATTTCTTCCAGTCCTAACACTTCAACTCTTGTTGGTGTGTTTTCCATCCTCGAATTGGTTCTGGATGTAGTGACGATGACTTCATAGAGTTCATTGGTTTTAGTAGAATCCTGCTCGGTCTTTTTTTCATCCTGTGCTAAAGCAAAACAACTCCAGAAAAGAATAATTAAAAATATTGGAGATTTCATTGCTGTTATTTTTATTACAAAAGAAATTAAAATTAATGAAGAGCAAATTAAAATCTAAATAAAAATCCCAACTTCTCAGTTGGGATTATATACTTAATTAATCATTCATTGAAATAAGGAATTCTTCATTATTTCGGGTTTTCTTGAAACGGTCGTTTATGAAATCCATGGCTTCCACCGGATTCATATCTGCTAGGTATTTACGCATAATCCACATACGCTGAATGGTTTTTTCATCCAATAATAAATCATCACGACGCGTACTTGAAGATGTGAGGTCGATGGCAGGGAAAATACGTTTGTTGGCAATTTTTCTGTCCAATTGCAACTCCATGTTTCCTGTTCCTTTGAATTCCTCAAAGATAACTTCGTCCATTTTAGAACCTGTTTCTGTTAAAGCTGTAGCGATGATGCTCAATGAACCGCCGTTTTCTATATTACGTGCCGCTCCAAAGAAACGCTTTGGTTTTTGCAATGCATTGGCATCAACACCACCCGAAAGTACTTTTCCTGATGCAGGCTGAACCGTATTATAAGCTCTTGCCAAACGTGTAATCGAGTCCAAAAGAATCACAACATCGTGACCGCATTCCACCAAACGTTTTGCTTTTTCAAGAACAATGTTAGCCACTTTTACGTGACGGTCTGCAGGCTCATCAAAAGTAGAAGCAATAACTTCACCACGAACACTTCGCTGCATATCGGTAACCTCTTCCGGACGTTCGTCAATTAGTAAAACTAAAAGATAAACTTCAGGATGATTGGCAGCAATACTGTTAGCAATATCTTTCAGCAACATGGTTTTACCCGTTTTTGGCTGGGCTACAATCATACCACGCTGACCTTTTCCTATTGGTGAAAACAAATCGATGATTCTTGTAGATATTGTAGATTGTTTATCTGCCAGATTGAACTTTTCCTGAGGAAAAATTGGTGTCAAATGCTCAAAAGAAACTCTGTCACGCACTACTTGCGGATCATGTCCGTTGATTTTCAAAACCTTTACTAATGGAAAAAACTTCTCGCCTTCTTTTGGCGGACGAACCACACCTTTTACAGTATCTCCGGTTTTTAAACCAAATAATCTGATTTGTGAAGTCGATAAATAAATATCATCCGGCGATGCCAGATAATTATAATCCGAAGAACGCAGGAAACCATAACCGTCAGGCATCATTTCGAGCACGCCTTCACTTTCTATGATTCCATCGAATTCATAATCAGAATCGCGGAAATTATTTTGCTTTTTGCCTTTAAAGTTTGGATTGTTGTTATTGGCTTTATCATTGTTTCCGTTTTGATGCTTATGCTTTGACTCACGGTTTTCTTCGCTATTCTGATTTGGAATTACCTGTGGTTCTTCAACAGCCGGAGTATCAATTGTTTCAAAATCACTTTCAGTTGGCTGCTCCTGAGGAGTTATTTCCTGGGCATTTTTATTTTTCTTTTCAAAAATTGGTTTTTTGAACTTTGGATTTTTATTTGGAGCTGCAGTTAATTCTTCTGTAAATAAATCACTTTGATTAGTATCAGCGGTTTTTTTAGCATCAGGTGTTATTCGGGCACGCTTAACTTTGTTATCAGCAGGTTTAGGTTTTTCTGCTTCCATCGTCTTGTTCTGATGTTCCAAAATTTGCGCAATAAGCGTATCTTTTTTGGCACCGGCTACTTTTATGGTTTGGGCTAATTTGGCAATTTCTTGAAGCTCAGAAAGCTTCATTTCTTTTAGGGCGGAAATATCAAACATGGATATTGTATAAATTAAATTTTAATTTTGGAAATACTACAAATGGGAGTAGAAATTATTGTAAAGAATTGTCCGAAGAATGAAGTACTTACGGATTTGTTATGCAATAATACAAATAATATTTTATCATGCAATAGTATTTTTTAAAAAGAAACTATATTTTTGCGACAGATTATTCGAAAAGATGTTTAGACCTCAAACGTATTATTTGATTCTTTGCCTGATTGTAACTCTGGTGCTCCCGTTTGTATTTCCTTTATGGAAAGATGCCGCAGGAAAACCATTTTATTTTATGATGGACATGAAATATGTTGTCCTGTTCGGGCTGAGCAACACATTGACTTTTCTAAGTATTTTATCTCACAAAAAAAGACAACAACAATTTGTCATGGGCAGATTGAATATGATATTGAATTTAATTTTATTAGGATTATTTGTGTATCGAATACTAACTGCATCTGGAGAAACAGCTATTTCTGAGAAAGGTGTTGGGATGTTCTTACCTATTTTTTCTATCGTATTTTTGGTTTTGGCCAACAAAGCCATCAAAAAGGACGAAGATCTCGTAAAATCTGTGGATCGATTGCGATAAACCTATAAACTTAGTTTTTTAGTGCTGCAAAAAACCCGTCTTCACGACGGGTTTTTTATTTTTTAAAAAGTTATTAAAAGCCTGAAAATAATATTCCGAAGGTTATCAGAAAGAATCAGAAACCTAATTCTATGTGTCAGAAGCTCCTTTGGATAAGTTAGAAGAAGATTTCTATAAATCCGAAGCTCGTTCCGAAGAGTCCGAAACCCGTTCTAATGGTTCCGAAGCTCATTCCGAAGAGTCCGAAGCTCGTTCCGAGGCTGGGAAGGCTTGAAAATGCTCAGGATTTGGTTTTTATTAACTAAAGCCGCAGTTATACTTTTCCATTCTTGATTTCATCCACAATTTCGGGGTTCAATAAAGTTGATGTATCACCAAAATTACTAAAATCTCCTTCTGCAATCTTTCTCAAAATCCTACGCATGATTTTTCCGGAACGGGTTTTCGGCAGATTGGATACAAACTGAATTTTATCCAGTTTTGCAATTGGTCCAATCTGGTCAGATATTAATTGGTTGATTTCTTTTGCCAGATTATCTTTATCCCTGCTCTCACCTATTTCCTTAAGGATAATAAAACCATATAAGGCATTTCCTTTTATATCATGTGGAAAACCAACAATCGCACTTTCGGCAATGGCGGGATGCTCATTGATAGAATCCTCAATTGGTGCCGTTCCAAGATTATGCCCTGAAACAATAATTACATCATCAACACGGCCTGTAATTCGGTAATAACCAACTTCATCGCGCAAAGCACCATCTCCGGTAAAATATTTTCCCGGGAAAGCGGTGAAATAGGTTTCTTTATAACGTTGATGATCGCCCCAGATTGTTCTGGCAATTGCCGGCCATGGAAACTTAATGCACAGGCTGCCTGTAACCTGATTCCCTTCTATTTCATTTCGTAACTCGTCCATCAATACCGGTTGAATTCCCGGTAACGGTAAGGATGCATAGGTTGGCTTTGTGGGAGTCACAAACGGTATTGGTGAAATCATGATTCCACCTGTTTCAGTCTGCCACCAGGTGTCTACTAGCGGGCAGCGCTTTCCGCCAACATGGTCGTTATACCAATGCCAAGCCTCTTCATTTATAGGCTCGCCAACTGAACCAATTACCTTTAGTGAACTCAAAGGAAAACGCTGAACATAATCAAGGCTTTCTTTGGCCAAAGCTCTGATTGCTGTTGGTGCCGTATAGAATTGTGTGATTTTATGTTTTTCGATTACTTCCCAAAAACGGCTAAAATCAGGATACGAAGGAACTCCTTCAAAAATAACGGTTGTCGCTCCATTCAATAATGGTCCGTAAAGAATATACGAATGCCCGGTAATCCAGCCAATATCAGCGGTACACCAAAAAATATCATTCTCTTCATAGGCAAAAACATTCTTGAACGTATACGCCGTATACACCATATAACCTGCTGTAGAATGCACCATTCCCTTTGGTTTTCCTGTTGAGCCTGAAGTATACAGTATGAATAAAGGATCTTCAGCATCCATAATTTCGGCAACATTATTCGGAATCGCGGCATCAAGCAAAGGCTGTAACCAAAGGTCACGACCTTCTTTCATAGTAACATTGGTATTGGTTCTTTTGGCAACCAAAACTTTTTCTACTGATGGTGATTTTTCCAAAGCTTCATCAACAATTCCTTTTAAGTCGATGGTCTTGTCTCCTCGATAACTTCCGTCAGAAGTAATCACCATTTTACACTCGCAATCATTAATACGCGCAGCAACTGCCGAAGCAGAAAATCCGGCAAACACTACCGAATGCACAGCTCCTATTCGGGCGCAAGCCAAAACAGCTATTGCCAATTCGGGAATCATCGGCAAATAAATGCAAACCCTGTCGCCTTTTTCCACGCCTTGTTCACGAAGCACATTGGCCATACGCGCCACGCGCTCATAAAGTTCGTTATAAGTTATATGCAGCGCTTTTTCATTCGGATTATTGGGTTCAAATATGATTGCGGTTTTGTCTCCTCTACGGGCCAAATGCCTATCAATACAGTTTTTGGTAATATTAACTTTGGCATCCACAAACCATTTGAAACTGGCTTCCTGAAAGTTAACATCAAAAACTTTTTCCCATTTTTGATACCATGTGAAATTTTCATCAGCAATCTTGTCCCAAAACTTTCTTGGTTCGCGGATAGATTTTTTATACATTTTGAAATAATGCTCAAGATTGAGTATTTTGTAGTAGCTCATAGTTTAATCTAATATTTTTATAAAAATAGTACTTTATTACAATTTAAAAAGAAATTGAACCTCAAAATAAGCAAACTTTTATTTGCTAAAACGATGTAGTACTTGCCTATTTTTTATTTAATTTGTAGTAAACAAACACAAACATGCAATTTGATCCCAACGAATTAGAACACACTGCCGTTTACAAACTCTTAACCGGCGCGATCATACCAAGACCGATAGGATGGATTTCGAGCGTTAGCGAAAACGGAATCAACAATCTTGCTCCTTTTTCTTATTTTAATGCGGTTGGCGATGATCCGCCACATGTAATGTTTTCTACCGGAAGAGGGAACGACACCAACAAAGACACTCTTAATAATGTTTTGGCTACCAAACAATTTGTCGTAAACATGGTTACTGAAGAATTGACCGAACAAATGAATGCTACCGCACAGGCTGTTCATTCTGATATTGATGAATTTGAACTGGCCGGAGTAACTGCAATAAAGTCTGATAAAGTAAAGCCTATGCGTGTCAAGGAAAGTCCAATTTCTTTTGAATGCGAACTGGTTCATCATTACTTCCTCGAAGATCATAAACATGGCGGAGCCTGTGTGATCATTGGCCGAATTGTGATGATGCATTTTGATGATGCTGTCTTATTGGACAATCACAAAATCAATCTTCAGAATTACAAACCTGTTTCGAGATTGGCAGGTTCAGGTTATGCAAAAATGGGAGAAATTTTCTCTGTCAAAAGAAATTAATTATGAAAACTGATGTATTAGAAATAAATGTTGCAATGCAGATTTCAAAACCCGTTAACGAGGTTTTTGAAGCGATTGTAAATCCTGAAAAGATGTGCAATTATTTTATTTCAGAAAGCAGCGGTCGAATGGAAGAAGGCAAAGACCTGATCTGGAAATTTCCTGAATTTGATATAGAAGTTCCTGTTCAGGTTATCAAAGTTGAATCAAACAGCCTGATTTCCTACTACTGGGAAAACAGCGGTAAAAACCTTTTGGTTGAAATGAATCTTTCCAGTGTTGGCGATAATTTTACTCTGATAAAAATTTCCGAGAAAAGCATGAATAATGACGAAGCCGGATTAAAATGGCTTTCGGGAAATTCCTTTGGCTGGTCCAACTTTTTAGCTTGCCTTAAAGCGTATCTCGAATTCGGAATCAACCTTCGAAAAGGTTCCTTTGATTTTATGAAAAAATAATAATGAAGATAACAGTAATTGGCGGCGGCCCGGGCGGATTATACTTTTCGATACTAACGAAAAAAGCAATACCCAATTGCCAAATCGATGTTTATGAACGTAACAAATCCGATGACAGTTTCGGGTTTGGTGTCGTATTTTCAGATGAAACTTTGAGCGAATTTCTTTCACGCGATTTAAAATCCTATGAATTAATCAGAAGTAATTTTGCCTATTGGGATGACATCATCATTGCACGCGACGGACAAACTGTAAGTATTGCCGGAAACGGATTTTGTGGCTGCTCCCGAAAAAAACTGTTGCAATTATTACAGCAACGTTGCTGCGAAGAAGGCGTAAATCTTCACTTCGAACAAAACATAGAAGATGTTTCTCAATTCAAAGATTCTGATATTATTGTGGCTTGTGACGGAATCGCAAGTTCCATTCGAACTCAATTTGCAGATGCTTTCGGAACCAAAATTTCATTAAAGAAAAACCGTTTTGTATGGCTTGGTTCTACAAAACCTTTGGATGCTTTCACTTATTTTTTTCGAACAACTCCTCACGGAACTATTGTAGCACACACCTATCAATACGAACCTGGAATGAGTACGTGGATTTTTGAATGCAGTGATGAAACCTGGCAAAAATACGGATTTGAAGTCACAAATGAAGAAGACACCATTGCCAAAATATCCGAAATCTTTAAAGAAGAACTTGATGGCCATTCATTAATCACAAACAAATCACATTGGCGTCAATTCCCACATGTTACCAATGAAAAATGGTATCATAACAACATTGTTCTTCTTGGCGATGCTAAGGCCACTGCGCATTATTCCATTGGTTCAGGAACAAAGCTCGCTATGGATTCTGCAATTGGTTTATCAGATGCTGTGATTGCAAATCCAACAAATGTTCAGGCTGCGTTTGAGCAATATGACAAAACACGAAGAAACACAGTCGAAATGATTCAACATGCTGCTTTGGTTTCGTTAGACTGGTTTGAAAATATGGATCGGAATAATCAGCATCCGTTTTATCAGTTTGCTTTTGGCTGTATGACAAGAGCCAAAAAAGTAACATATGAAAACCTTCGCCTGCGCGACAAATCGTTTACCGATAAAGTTTTAGCAGAATTTTATCAAAAGAATGTCTTCCCAAGTGTGTCTTCCCGAGCGCAGTCGAGGGACGAAGTACCAGCAGCTTTCACTAGATTTAAACTACGTGATTTAGAATTATCAAACCGAATCGTAATGTCGGCAATGGGACAATATTTGGCCGAAAACGGATTGGTCAACGACTGGCATCTGGTGCATTACGGAAGCCGTGCAGCAGGGGGTGTCGGATTGATTATAGCCGAGATGACTGCTGTTTCCGAAACAGGTCGAATCACTTTAGGTTGTGCCGGAATATATACTGAAGAACAGAAACTTAAATGGAAATCTATTACCGATTTCATACACAAAAACACCCAAACAAAAATCGGAATCCAGCTTGGACATTCGGGCCGAAAAGGCGCAGCAAAAAAACCTTGGGAAACAGAACCGATACAAAATCCGTGGGAATTGATTTCAGCTTCTCCAATAGCTTTTAATGAAAATACTTCCGTTCCAAAAGAAATGAATTTGGCGGATATGGATTTGGTCACAAACCAATTTATTTTGGCTGTAAAAAATGCTGACGAAGCCGGATTTGACATGGTAGAATTACAGGCACATCACGGATTCTTATTAGCCTCCTTCTTATCGCCATTAACGAACATCAGAACGGATGATTTTGGAGGAAGCATCCAAAACCGATTGAAGTTTCCGCTTCGGATTTTTAGTGAAATGCGAAATGCTTTCCCAAAAGAAAAACCAATGTCGGTTCGAATTTCAGCTTCTGATTGGACCGAAAACGGAATCACAGAAAACGATGTTCTAACGATTGCCGAAGCTTTTAAAAATGCCGGTGCCGACATCATCAATGTTTCTACCGGAAACACTGTGGCGCATCAAAAACCACAAACCGGACGAATGTGGCAGACACCATTCTCTGATTTAGTTCGAAATACAGTTCATATTCCAACAATCACAACTGGTTACATCCAGGATATTGACCAAATAAATACAATCATCTTAAACGGAAAAGCCGATTTAGTTGCTCTTGGAAGACCATTATTGCTTGATGCTGATTTTGTCAGGAATGCACAAGCTTATGAACAGTTTGAAACTAATGATATTCCAAACCAATACAAAATGGGAATCTCACATTTATACCCGTTAAAAGCTGCCGAAAGAAAGCAAACGGAAAGTATGAAAATTGCTTTAAAACCAAAAAGTAATAAGAAATGAGGCATTACGAAGACAATTTTGCCCACAATAATTTGCCAGATTTAGACTTGCAGCCAGATTATGTCTTTTTGGATTTACCGCAATTCAGTCAGCCTGAAATGCTGAATTGTGTTGACAAACTCTTAGATAATCACATCAAGGAAGGACGAGGAAATAATTCATGCATCCGCACGTTTGACGCCACTTGGACGTATAACGATTTATACGAAAAAGCCAATCAGATCGCGCATATTTTAGTAGAGGATTTAGGATTGATTTCCGGAAACCGTGTTTTGATTCGTTCTGCCAACAATCCGATGATGGTTGCGTGCTGGTTTGCCATTTTAAAAGTGGGCGGAATTGTGGTTGCCACTATGCCGTTGCTACGCTCCAAAGAATTAACCACAATAATTGATTGTGCCGAAATATCCCATGCTTTATGCGACAAGACTTTGCAGGATGAAATGAATTTGGTAAAATCCGATTCCCTTAAAAGAACCTGCTTCTTTGACGAATTGGAAAACCTGATAAAATCGAAACCAAAAACATTTACCAACTATAATTCAAAATCTGACAGCATTGCCTTAATCGGATTCACTTCCGGAACAACCGGATTACCGAAAATGACGTCGCATTATCACAAAGATATTTTAAACATCTGCGAAGCATTTCCGCCTTATTCGTTACAACCGACTCAAAAAGATATTTTTACCGGAAGTCCACCATTAGGTTTTACTTTTGGTTTGGGCGGATTGGTTTTATTTCCACTATATTTTGGTGCCTCAACTTTCTTAATAGAAAAACCAACGCCTGAAATGCTTCTGCAGGCAATTCAGCAACATAAAATCACAATTTGCTTTACCGCTCCAACAGCTTGGCGCGTCATCACTTCTAAAGTCAAGGAGTTTGACATTTCGAGTTTGCGCAAATGTGTCTCTGCCGGAGAAACATTACCGCTTAAAGTTTGGCAGGATTGGTATGAAGCCACCGGATTAAAAATTATTGACGGTATTGGTGCTACCGAAATGCTTCATATTTTCATTTCATCAAATGAAGAAAACATGAAACCCGGAGCCACCGGAGTTGCCGTTACAGGTTATGAAGCAAAAATAGTTGATGCGAACGGAAATGAAGTTCTAAGAAATGAACCCGGAAAACTAATGGTTCGCGGAATTACCGGCTGCAAATATCTAAACCGAATTGAAAAGCAAAAAGAATACGTTCAGCATCATTGGAACTTCACAGGAGATATTTTCCGTCAGGACGAAGACGGCTATTTTTGGTTTGTGGCACGCGGCGATGATATGATTATTTCTTCGGGCTATAATATTGCTGCGATTGAAGTAGAAAGCGTACTTTTAACTCACGAAGATATATTGGAATGCGCAGTAGTCGGTTTGCCCGATGAAGAACGCGGAATGCTGGTTTGCGCGCACATTGTGCTGAAAGAAAAATCTAAAGCTACTGACAACATGAAAAACCATATTCAACACTGGTTCAAGGAAGTAGCCGCGCCCTATAAATATCCGAGAGTGATTCATTTTACTGATGCATTGCCCAAAACCGAAACCGGAAAAATACAACGATTCAAACTAAAATAAACACCAACTATTTGTCATTTCGAGCACAGCGAGAAATCTTATAATAAATTCTAACGATGAGAAAAGTATTTGTCATATCCGCAATAACATCACTAACAATAATTGGCATATTGATGTATATCAATTGGAAGTTCTGCTTGCTGTTATTGATTTTTGTTCCATTAATCATCATGGGATTATACGATATGTTCCAATCGAAGCACACTATTCGCAGAAACTTCCCGCTCTTAGGTAGAATGCGCTATTTATTGGAATCTATCGGTCCGGAAATGCGTCAGTATTTTGTAGAAACCGATTTGGAAGGAAAACCATTCAACCGTTTACAACGAGGCTTGGTTTACGAACGCAGCAAAAAAGCTATCGATTCACAACCTTTCGGAACGCAGCTCAATGTTTATGACGAAGGTTACGAATGGATAAACCATAGTATTCGAGCGATATCATTTTCCAATGTAAACGAAAATCCAAGAGTGAGAATCGGCTCGTCACAATGTGAAAAACCATACGACGCGAGCTTATTCAATATCAGCGCCATGAGTTTTGGAGCGCTGAGTAAAAATGCAATTTTGGCCTTAAACGACGGCGCCAAGCAGGGCGGATTTTACCACAACACCGGCGAAGGCGGTTTATCACCTTATCATTTGCAGGGCGGCGATGTGGTTTGGAATATTGGAACTGGGTATTTTAGCTGCCGCAATGAAGACGGCACATTCAATTATGATGAATTTGTAAAAAGAGCTACGTTGAACAGCGTCAAAATGATTGAAATCAAGTTCTCACAAGGTGCAAAACCAGGTCATGGCGGAATCCTTCCCAAAGAAAAAGTAACCGACGAAATCGCAGCAATACGTCTGGTATCCAAAGGTCACGACATTGTTTCGCCTCCAACGCATTCGGCATTTACAACTCCAAAAGAACTAATGGATTTTGTGAAACTATTGCGAAAAGGTTCCGGCGGAAAACCAATCGGGATGAAAATATGTATCGGTAACAAATCGGAATTCCTTTCCATCTGCAAAGCAATGGTCGAAACCAAAACCTATCTCGATTTCATCACCGTTGATGGCGGCGAAGGCGGAACCGGAGCAGCACCACAGGAATATTCCGACCATGTGGGTATGCCATTGCGCGAAGCTTTGGCATTTGTCTATGATGCTTTAAATGGTTTCGGAATCAAAGACCAAATCAAAATCATCTGCAGCGGCAAAGTCATCACAGGTTTCGATATCATCAAAAACCTTTCTATTGG
>DBIH01000211.1:0-1400 GCA_002296885.1 Flavobacterium sp. UBA807
TTCTTTAATCCCTTCTTCGTTAGCTGTGATGCTAAAATACGACCGTACAAAATGAAAAAAACATAATTCGGTGGACTTTTGATAACTGCAATTTCAATATTGACAATGAACATATTTAACTTATTCGGACAAAACAAACAACAAGACGACCCATATTGGGAGTTTGACAAGACTAAGCATTACAGACCCAAACTCGACAAGGGCGAATTTTTCAAGTTAACAGGTTTTGATTTTGGTTGGTTTGTCCTAGAGCCAATTTCAGAATTTATCCAAGACAGAAAAGGCGAACTGACAAAAGGTAACACATTATCATACGGACAAAAGGCACTTTATTATTGGTGGTATGTTGACGCTCAAGTTACAAATGGTGGGTTTACTCAGTTTTATTATAACGATTATGTAATGTATGTGCCGACAATAATTAAAGGTCTAAAACATATTGGCGACAATAAAATGGCGGAACTTATAAATCGTTCTTACGAATTATATTTGAAGGAAAACAAGAAAATAAAAGATGCTAGAAAAGGTGGTTTAGAAGCTTTTAGTAATCTGTACAAAGAAATCACAGATTTTGACGAGCTTGATGACGAATACTACAAACTCAATGAACAGACAATGAAAAACATTGAGAATTACATTCGTAAAAATCCAAATGAATTTTGCTTAGAAGAAGACGGAAATGAATTTGATATGTCATTTGTTGGCGAATTAAAAACATTGTATTCCCCAGACAAACCAAAAGAAGTTATTCCAGTTTCCAATGGCGTTGTTTCAGGCACATACAAAAGCTACTATGAAAATGGTAACCCAAAAGAAATAATTGAATACTTAAATGGCGAACAAGCAATCGAAAGAATTGAATTTCACGAAAACGGGAACAAGAAATTTTCAATCTCAAAATCAGACAATCCAAAGGGTTACTTGCATTCACATTTTTACGAAAATGGAAATTTGAAATCAACAGAAATCTATGTTTCTAAGTATGACAGAGATGGGAAATGGATACAATATTACGCTAATGGTCAAATGAAAAGCGAAACGGAATTTATTCAAAAGGAATTTTTTGTTCAAAATTGTTGGAAAGAAGACGGAACACAAATAATGAAAGATGGTACAGGTTTATACATTAACGAGTATTCAATTTTTGATGGTGTTATTGACCGAAATGAGCAAGAATATAGAAATTACAAGAGACACGGTAAGCAATATTCATACAGTAATAGCAAACTGAAATTGTACCAAGAAATGGTTGATGGAAAAGAACATGGAGTGACAAAGTCCTATGACGAAAATGGGAACGTTAAGGAAGAAACTATCTATGAAAATGGAAAGGAAATATCAAGAAAGAAAATTAAGTAACAATGAAAGCACCACAGCTAACAGCACCTACCCAAAAGTGG
>DBIH01000211.1:1589-19578 GCA_002296885.1 Flavobacterium sp. UBA807
GAAATCGCCACCTTCGGGTAGCTGCAAAACATCAGGCGACAAATTTGAGAGAAATAACTTGAATGAAAATGTTAGACAAAACAGATATAGAACTATACAAGCGTAAATTCCAAAGAACCTTGGTCGGTAAATGGATAACTATAGAAGGCACGTTTTTTCTGATGACTGACACTTTTGAATTTTTCCCGGATGGAAAAGGAACCTGGATTCAATCCAGCGGGTCTGGAGAATGTGTAACTTACTTTGATTGGAATATCGACGAGCCTTTTGTTGTGAATATTCTTGAAACGAAAGTGGAATATCTTCCTGATAGTGAAGCTACGGAAGACAATCAAGAAGACGAGATAAAACAATGGCATAAACTTGAATATGATTTCAAGGTCATTTCAAATGACTGCGGAAATGAAATTGCGCTCTGTAACAAGGATTCAGAGCTTTTCTATTTTGCTACGCACAGAGTTGGCTTACAAAAAAAATGAAACAATCAATCCACCCTACCCGACAAATATCAAAGGGACTATTGACAAAGCAATAGATGATGAAATTCCCACTGCGTAGGATATGCAATCAATTAAATGCTAACCACTGCGCAGGTTGGCACTGCTGTGAATGACCTCCAAGATCCTTTGCCCTTAAATTGTGTGATATTCATCCACTGTTCAAGGTTTTAGCTTTCCACAGTATATGCTTTCGTGCCGCGAAGGATCTGTCGCTATTAAGATTTCAAAAATCCGTTGTCCTTAAAGTGTGAATCCAAACTGTATGAGTAAATTTTTTCCATTTGCGTACTTTTTCATATAAATATTTAGACAATCAAGTGAACAAATAGTGAGGTCAATTATTTAAGCTAAGAAACCAATTTAATGAACCATATCATTGGATAATAGCCAATGCTAATTCAAAAAGGCTGCCTGCTGTTGACCCTAAACAAAGGGAGACGATTTTATCCATTGGTGCTTTTATTCAAAACCTTGAAAATGCCGCCGGTATTTGGGGGTTTGGCTGTGAACTTAAGCTGCTCGCAGTAAACAATCAGGATGAGTATGTAATGAAAGTAAGACTCATTGAAAAAAGCAACCAGCCAGTCTTTGAAGAAAATAAAACTTCGCAGAACAGTACGTTCCGCCTACATGAAAGAGCCTCTGAAGAAAGAGGACCTTGAGTTTATTACTAGTAATGACAATGCTCAATTTCAATTCTTCCCAAACAATTCTCAAGAGTTCGGTTGGTGGAATGAACAAACCATTGAAGCAAACAGGCAGCATACCTGGCGGAATGATGCGCAATCTGAATTGGAGGACTGGATGCGATTATCAAATAAGGATGCAAAAAAGTATTGTGACGGATTAACAACGGCCAGTATGGAGATAAATGGAATGCCGGGATGGGTAGTACCTAATTTTTATTCTAAAGGAGATGTGATGAGTAAAAAATTCAGGGAGCAGGGGATTGACAAAGTGAAAGAAAAGGTGGCTATGTCCAGTGGCTGGCTGCTCCTTACAAGTAATGAAAATTCCACAGGAACATTGATTGAAACAGGAAAACGGTTGCAGCGAATGCTTTTAAAAACAAGAGAAAAAATATAGCAATTCACCCCATGACACAAATTCTTGAGGAAGATGCTTTTAAAGCTGCAATAAATAAATCGGTTGAGATTCATGATACAGTTGAGTTTATTTTAAGAATCAGATACGTTAAAATTACCATGATCCGGTTTCTTTGAGAAGACCTGTCGAAAGGTTTGTAAAGATTTATTCATCATAAAGTAAAAATGATGATGAGGGCACCTCTTAAAACTTTAACTTTGTCTATGTCAGGAAAGTTGCACCTTCATCAATACATATCCCCTCAAGTAGTAAACTTATGAAGCTCTACATAAAATACATGGTTAGCATTCGATGCAAAATGATGGTAAAAGAAGAATTAAAGAAACTTGGTTTGCAATTTGTTTCTGTTGATTTGGGCGAAGTAGACATCATGGAAAATATTTCAGACCAACAACGGGAGCAGTTTAAAATCGCTTTGCTTAAATCGGGACTTGAATTAATGGATAACAAAAAAGCAATGCTTATTGAAAAAATAAAAAATGTAATCATTGAAATGATTCATCACACAGATGAGCTTCCAAAAATAAATTTCTCCAATTTCTTAAGCGAAAAGTTAGATTACGACTATACTTACTTAGCAAATCTTTTTTCCGAAACCGAAGGAACTACTATTGAACATTTTATTTTGCTTCATAAAATTGAAAAAGTAAAGGAGTTAATAATTTATAACGAACTTAACCTCACTGAAATCGCCTGGAAGCTTCATTACAGCAGTGTTGCCGCACTCTCCAATCAATTCAAAAAAATCACCGGACTAACTCCTTCATTTTTCAAATCACTCAAACATAAAAGACGAAGTACACTTGAAAATGTGTGAATGATGTAACTTATATCTTTTATTATGTAACACTTTAAGTTACAAAGCTGTCCACCTTTGCAACTTAATTCTAAACACATAATTTAAAGATGAATAAAATCAAAAACAAAATTGTTTCATGTATTTCTGTGGCAGCCCTTTTTTTAGTAAGCATTTCAAATGCGAATGCTCAAGACAACAATTCTTATAAGAAAGCAGAGTTTGGTTTTCGCCTCATGCCAACATTTACTTCACTTCAAGTGCAAACATCAACAGGCGGAGCTGTGAGCGGTAATGCTGTGCTTGGTTTTGGTGCCGGTGCATTTCTTGGATTCAATTTTTCAAACCATGTTGGAATACAAGGAGAACTTATTTACAGTTCAATTTCCCAAAAATCGTATGATTTCAATGTGGAACGAAAAATAAACTTACGGTATGTAAACATTCCAATCTTGCTTTCGCTCAACACCGGAAAATCAAAAGTGATAAACCTGAATGTTGTAGCCGGACCTCAAATTGGATTCAATGTTGGAAGCAGTCTTACCATGTCAGGGGCGAATGATATAAGTAATCCGCAACCTGTTTTATCTGTTAAGAAAAATGATTTCGGTTTTGCTTATGGTGCAGGTATTGATTTCGGTCTTAACACTGCTCACACCGTGCGTTTAGGTTTAGGGTATCGTGGCGTTATTGGCTTGATTGATGTCAGCGACAAAAGCAAATCTGTAACAACAGATTCTTACTATGTATTTGACCGAACTCATGTCAAAACAAATTCAGTTTACATCGGTTTATCCATTTTATTCTGATATTTTTTTTCATCATCAATATAATATTTCAATTTTATTACAAAGCCCGTTGTAAATAACGGGCTTTTCTTTTTCTACACATATTAGCTTCACCCGGGCATCTCTAAATGTGTGAATTATGTAACTTTTTTCGATAATTATGTAAGGCTAAATCCTCACAATGTACCCATCTTTGCAGAGTAATAATTTTGTTACAAACTAAAGATAAAATATAATGAATACTACAGAAGTTAAAGGAAACTGGAACGAACAAAAAGGAAAACTGAAACAAAAATTTGCAACCTTAACCGACAACGACTTAATGTTTGAAGAAGGTAAGAAAGATGAGATGTTAGGAAAACTTCAAATCAAACTTGGCAAAACAAAAGAAGAGTTGCAAAATATTATTTCAGCACTTTAATCTGTTTACAAAATAAATAAACCGTCAGGCTTAATTGCCTGACGGTTTATTTTCTAATAATCTAAATCGACTAAATATAATATATCCAATGAAACAACTATCTAATAATACAAATTCAATTCTTGCATTTGCAATTTTAATGGCCGCTGCATTTTCAGGTTGCGATTCTACAGCTCAAAAAGAATATTGCTCTAAAGATAATCCTACCCAGGCAAAAGAAAATGTAACACAGATTACGGACAATTTCAAAAACGAGATTGACAACTTCAAGAAAGAAACAAACCTAAAAATATCTGACAATGATAAAATTATTGTGAATATTAAAATAAAAATGGAAACAGCAAGAAAAGATGTAAAAGCCACTTACGAAAAACAAATTGCAGCGCTGGAACAAAAAAACTCTGAGATGAAAAAAAAATGGATGAATACAAAGAAGACAGCAAAGAAAATTGGGAATCATTTAAAACAGAATTTAGTCATGATATGGATGAGTTAGGTAAATCACTGAAGGACTTTACAGTTAACAACAAATAATGAAATTAGCAGTACAATAGTTTAATAATGATTAAACAAAAAAACAATAAATCCGGTTTTGAAAAAATATCTTCGGCTGTAACTAAAGTCACAGGGAGCTCAGCTGCTTTCATCATTTCATTTTTGGTAATAATTATTTGGCTTGTATCAGGACCTCTTTTTAAATTCTCCGACACTTGGCAATTAGTCATCAACACAGGAACCACCATTGTTACATTTCTTATGGTATTCCTCATTCAGCGAAGTCAAAATAAAGATTCAATTGCATTACATCTAAAATTAAACGAACTGGTAGTAGCTCACGAATTAGCGAGCAACCGTCTGGTATCGGTTGAAGACATTAGCGAAGATGAATTAAAAGTGCTGCAAATGTTTTACAAACACCTTGCTGAATTAACAGTAAACGACCTATCGGTAGAAGAAACCCATTCGCTTCTAATTGCAAATACAAATCATCAACGAAAAATAAATTCAGTAAAAAACAAGACAAATAAATAAACCATATGGGAAACTTACTTTACATTATCGCTGTAGTACTGCTCATTTCCTGGGCAATTGGATTCTTTGCTTACAGTGCTGGCGGAATTATACATATACTTCTTGTCATTGCAGTTATAGCCGTGTTACTAAGAATTATTTCAGGAAATAAAATCATAAAATAATATCAACTAAAATTTATCTGCTTAATATACATCTCTTTTGGGATGGTAGGTGGAGCTTTAAAACAAAAATCAATTCTGCTCTCAGGAAATTTTACTTGGACAATTGGATTAATTAGGTATTGAAGAAACTTAGGGAATTTTATCAGCACCGGACAAAAATTCTCAAACCAGTAAATTAATTGCCGACAAAGGGGAGGTTTATATGTCCTTAAAGTGTGAATCCAAACTGTATGAGTAAATTTTTTCAATTTGTGCACTTTTTCATAGCAATATTTAGACAATCAAAGGAACACATTGCGAGGTCAATATTCTTAAGCTAAGAAACAAATTTTGTCTCATTTGACTAAAAGATTTCTGCGCGATGACGATCGCGGGTGCTGCGGGTATGTCGTCCTTTCCAGCCAAATAGGTTTTGTACAATGAAACAATCCGTATCAGCGGGAAAGGACGACACCCGATAGAAGAATTGTTGCCATTCCGGTGGGAACTTTTGGGTGAGTAGGTAGTTCTCTCTATCGCTTCGGTGAATATTCAACCGTCGACGCCTGGGCGGTCGGGAGAAAATAAAATAAAACGATCTGATTCTATTCACTAAATGAGAATTTGTTCTCATTGCGGGAAAACATCAAGTAAAGTTTTTCGTGAGGATGTGAAAACTTTTGAGATACCAATAAAACAGAATTTGTTCTTTAGTAACAATTGATAGAAACAAATTCAGCTCCTTTGCAAATAGATTCAATTCAACTTTTACCTTTGTAAAAAAGAATCTATTCATCAATCCCATGTTCTGGACTTCACTCTTTCTAATCAGTATCGCTCAAGGGATTTTTCTTATTTCGTTGATTGTTGTCAGGGGTACAAAAAACCCGATTGCATCAAAACTTATTGTCGCTTTACTGGCATTGATGATCCTGACCAATTTTGGTTATCTGGTTATAAGAACAGATATGAGGAATTATTTTCCGCAATTTTTTGCAATTCCTTTTGGCATGATGTTATTGTTTGGGCCGCTTTTCTATTTTTATTCGAGATCCGTTCTTGACAATTCCTTTTCCTGGAAACCAAAATACTGGCTGCACTTCATACCATATTTTGTTCAGGTTATTTTGAACATTCCTTTATTTCTGATGGATAAAACGAACTGGCTTGATTTCATCAGTGTCTTTCTTGCTGGCGATCTTACTATCCGGATAACCGAAAAAATAATATTCGCTGTTCAGGATTTACAGCTCCTCGCCTACCTGATTATTACGTTCAGATGGATTCAAAATGCAAAAACCAATTTCGGTAACGCACAATATATCATTTCAATCACAGCAAGAGTCCGATGGCTTCAGAAGTTTTTCTATGGACTTGCTTTATTCCTTTTCACTGTCTTTTCATTGTATGTTTTTATCCTGATTCATGGCAGATACAATCCGGTTACAAATTACATCTATACCCTCATTTCTTCCGGCATCATATATTTCATTGCTTATGAGTTGGTTTTGAATCCGGAACTGATCAGCCCTGATTTTATTCAAAAATACCAGGCCTATATGCAATTTGACGGAGCCGATGGGGAAAAATATATCCGTATGATAGAATCTTTGATGACTGAATCGAAAATATTCACCAATTCAGAATTGAAGCTTCAGACTTTCGCCAACGAACTTGGGTTGCCTTCTCATCAGGTTTCCAAACTGATCAATGAAAAGTTTGGTAAAACCTTTAACGATTTTGTGAATGAATACAGGGTTCAGGAATTCATCAGCCGGATTAATAAGCCCGAATTTCAGTCTTTTACAATCTACGGTATTGCATCTGATGTAGGTTTCAACAGCAAGTCATCCTTTCATACCGCTTTCAAAAAAATAACCGGGAAAACTCCTTCTGAGTTTAAAACAACATTCTGAACTGCATTTTTGCTTTTACACTAAGAAAAACCTTGTCCTGTTTTATAAAAACGGAGGTATTAGAAGATAAATCAGGACAAAAAAGGAAATAAGGCCTTCTACTTTTGCCATTGAATTCCAGAAAATGGCAAAGTATCTTCTCATATTCGTTTTCCTCTTTTCGGGTTTGGGCGCAGGGTATGCTCAGGCAATTTCTATGCAACAAGATTCGACCCTCAATAATCTTGTCCTGGCAAATGGTACCATCACCTGCAAAACGGGTGAAGCCGGAAAAATAAATAAAACCGGTAAGGGTAAGCAAAGCATTATTCTCATTGCAGGTTTTGGTTTTGGAGAAGCTGAATTGAGGCCGCTCATCACCCACCTTGAAGACAATTATACACTTTACACTATTACACCGGCAGGGTTTGCAAGCACACCTCCTCCTTCAATCCCTGATTCATCTGTTAAATATTCCGAACTCACCTGGACCAGGGGAATAGTTAAAAGTATTCTCCAGTTGATTCAAACTGAAAAACTGATTAAACCCTGCATCATAGCACATTTTGTTATCGCGACACAAGCTGCATTAATTCTTGAAAGTGACTATCCGGATAAAATCGGGAAAGTAATAATCATCAGCGGATCGCCTTATAGATATTATGCCAGTCAGCAAAACGGCTTATGGACTGACTGGGAACATGAATACAAACTCAGTCCTGCACAAAGAGAAAATCTTGTAGAAAAATATTGGGCTCCCGAATGGTTTAAAACCATCACCAAAAAAACCTGGGACGAGAATATGTGGACTCCTGAAGATTATTGCAGCGATAAAAATACAGGAGAAGCAATTTTTAATTCTTCCGCGGCGGTTCCTGTTCAGGTGATGATTCGGTACATCCTGGAATGGATGGCTTACGACCCCGGAGAAAATTACAAACGTATCACTACTCCGACCTTATTGCTGATTCCTGACTTTAAAAATATTTTCACCGTTGCAGATTCAGCAGACACTGCAACTTGTAAAAAAGCAAATGCAAAACAATACCTCAACTATTTTCACCAGCAATCCTGGCAGGATGTAATGAGTTCGGGAAATCCGGCATTTCATTTCCAAAAGATTTCAAACACAGGAATTTTTATGTGGCTCGATAATCCGGAACAAACATTTCAGTCAATTGATGCCTTCTTAAATAAGCAACATAAGAAATCAGAATGAACAAAGCGATGCTCATGTTAAATATTCAATATTAATTATAGGTCAATAATCGGCAACTCCAATGTCAGTTATCAACACACTTCTGTCGTCATTATTACAAGTTTTCGTTTTTACGTTAATTCCATTTATCTTTTTCCTCTTCAGAAAAAATAAATCAGTAAATTTTTATCAATACACAGGGTTTACTACTCCCACTGCGAAATCAATATACATAGGAGTAGGAACTTCAGTGTTTTTTGTTTTTACGGGAGTTGTACTTGCTTTGGTGAATCCTGGCATTCGTGATATTTATCTTTCTGAAAAAACGGTTACAGGGCAATTACATAAATTGGACATTAGTATTGCATCTGTTACTATTCTGCTATGTACCGCCATCTTTAAAACATCCTTGAGTGAAGAAATTTTATTTCGCGGATTCATCGCCAGGCAACTAATCAAAAAATCAGGATTCAAGTCCGGCAATTTGATGCAGGCAACCATCTTTGGTTTAGTTCACTTTTTTCTTTTTCGAATTCAGACTGAAAGCAGTTTAAGTCTGTGTATTTTTTTCTTTTTATTCTCATTTGTTGCAGCCTTGCTTATCGGATACAACATGTTCAAAAACGCGAACGGGAGCATCCAACCGGGTTGGATTTCACACGGATTAGGCAATACTATTTCTTATTTCATAGTATCATTTTGTATATAAATCATCATTCGGAACAAAGTCAATTAATCAACCAAGCAAAAGATGGATATCAAAGAAGTACACATCACTATAAATGTTGGCGATATGGACAAAGCCATTTCATTTTATACAGCTATTGGATTTGAAGTAAAAAAGCGTTGGGAAAATTATTATGCAAAGTTACAGTTGTCGGGAATGGTTCTTGGTCTGCATCCAACGGCAAAAATACATCTAAGGGATGGTTCCGGGAATTTATCTATAGGTTTAATGGTGCAGGAAATGACTGAAGCAAAACAACTTTTAAAAGAAAAGTCAATTCCATTTAATGAGAGAAATGAAGAAGGTGGCCACTTCCTTCATTTTACCGATCCGGATGGTAACGCCCTGTATTATATAAATCCAAAATGGTAATTCCATATTATTCTAAAGAACATTTATTTGAATGAACAAAAACCTACATGCGAACAATGAGCAATTTAAAAGTTACCGAAATAACCCTCGCCAAACCAATCATAGTGGTTGGCAAACTATTTACAGGAGATTATGCTAAATCTCCTGAATATATCTCTGTGACCATGGAGATTCTGAGAAGCGCAGGAATTTCATTTGACGAAAGAAAAGTGATCGGTGTCTACTATGACAATCCAAACAATAAGAAACCGGAGGAGCTGAAGAGTTTTCAGGGGGTATTCATCGATCACAGCAACATTGAAATTCCCGGAGAATTAGAAATATGTCAACTCAAAGGAAATTTTCTCTATGTAAAAGCAACCGGCGATATTATGAAAGCAATTTATGAAGGATACGACGCACTGTTCAATTACATAGCTGAAAATAATGTGAAACTGAAATCTCCTGCAGGTTATCAGGTGAGTACAATTGACAACGGAAATATTGTAACGGAAATCTATATGGAAACAATCTGAACTACCTAATGATTGTTAGCTCTGCTTCCGGAACCAGGAAAAGGGTAAAACTCTAAAATTAATTCAGAATAAATTTCACAACCCAACTAAATAATTTATCTATGGACATTTCGACATTAAACTGGTTTGCAATAGTCGCGGCCGCGCTTTCAAATTTTGTGATCGGAGGATTATGGTATTCGCCTTTACTTCTTGGCAAGCAATGGATGGTGGAAAATAAATATAAAGAAGAGGATCTGAAAAGCGGCGGCACCACCTCCATATTTATTTTCACTTTCGTTTTTTCATTTATCATGGCATTTAATCTTGCCATATTCCTTAACGATTCAAAAACCACTCCCTTGTGGGGCGCAATTGCAGGATTCTTAGCCGGATTTGGCTGGGTGGCATTAGCGTTTTGCATCATTGCGCTTTTTGAAAGAAAAAAAATCCGTTACATGCTTATTCATAGTGGATATGTCACAATGAGTTTCGTGATTATGGGTTTGATTATTGGCAGCTGGAGATAAATTTCACTTATAATAAAAACGATATACCATGAACCAAACATTGTCCAAAACAGATAACGGATCTGCATTTATCAAAGTGCTGTGCATCCTTGCAATTATCGGTAGTATAGGCGCAATTATTCTGACGGCGCTTGCCGCTTATGTTTTATACACCAATCCCGCTTCTACCGACGCCTCAATATCTTTTAAAGGTCCCACCTACAGGGTTGCGTCATTGACCTTAGTTGTTCATTTGTTTGGCGCGATCGCTTGTATCGTTGGCTCCATGAAGATCTATCAACAAAAGAGACAGGGATTGTATTATTTCATTCCCGGTGTACTTATTCCGGACCTGATTTCAGGAATTGTCTTTGGTAAAATTTGCATCAGCGGGATAATGCTGATCGTATTTATCATTCCAATATTATTTATAGTAGCATTCAGTTTGCATTTTAATAAAATGAAATAAACAAAATCAGAAAATGGCAAGCAGTGAAATAAAATTACAAAACGGCAACTGTTGTAAGGTAATAGCGGGAACTCATAAGGGTAAATCCGGAACAGTTGAAGATTTGAAGACCAGCAAAACCGGACACATCACCATCACCGTTAGACAAAAAAACGGGGTGAGATTTAAAACTCTCGGAAAAAATGTTGAAGTAACACAAGGCAAATAAATGTCAGAGGACAAAATGCAAGAAACGGAAATTATGCAACGAAAGGGGAATCCAGCTTATGGAATTTCTTTGATAACGGGTTCACTACTATTAACTATTACAATGCTCCTGCATCCTGTCGGTGGAAGCTTTGAACATCTTATTCGTATTACTCCGGTTATCATTTGGACACATTCAATTGCGATAGCATCTATTCCGCTGTTGATATATGGGTATTGGGGGTTCATGCGGTGTCTGCAAACCGACTCCCCTGTTTCCACACTGGCTTTTATTACAATTTGCATCGGGATGTTTTCGGGAATTTGTGCTGCTGCCGTAAACGGACTTGCTCTTCCTTTGTTCATCAATAACTTTAATGACGCAACACCTGAAATTATTCAGTCTCTCAAACCCATTCTGACTTTCAGTAATTCTCTTAATCATGCCTTTGATTTCATCTTCATTGGTGCACTTTGCATTTCAACATTTCTGTGGTCAATAGAAATATTTAAAACCGGGAATCTTTCCCGATGGATTGCTTATTCAGGAATGGCCTTGTGTCTTGTGTTAATTGCATCCTTGTTTCAGGGCCTTGCAATCGTACATCTCAGTGGATTTCGTCTGCTAATTTTCGGGTTTGTGTGTTGGACGATTGCTATCGCGATTTCTATTTTCAAAAAAAATATTAAAGTAACCCATGATAAGACGTTTATTCAATCATAATCACATTCAATTTTAAAAATCAGGACAAATGCAGAACAAGATTTTTTTAAAAAATATGCTGAAATCATTTTCATTAAAAACAGTTTATGCTTTGGTTTTTTCTTTGTTGTCGCTCACGGGTGTCAATGGTCAAAACTGGCATCCGCTCAATTCAGGTACAACAGAAAAACTCAATTGTATTCAGTTTCGTTTAAGTTATCAAAACACCATGGCCGGATGGGCCGTTGGGTATAATAATACAGGACTGGTAACACAAGATGGTGGCGATAACTGGGCTAGCAGCATCAGCAGTAACGTTGATAATTTCTGTGTTTATTTCACGATCGTAGATTTTGGGCATGTCGCTGGTTCATTTTACAGATTGTGGTATACGGATGCCGGAGGGCTTTGGTGGTACCCGCATCAGCCAACCTTTTCCCAAAACTACTATGGCGTATGGTTTGATTACCGTTACAACGGATGGGCTGTAGGTGATAACGGAGTTATTATTCAATCCACCAACGAGGGATGGACCTGGCTTGGAAATATAAGCGGCACAACAAATACACTTAGAGCGGTTCAGGGGATTGATTCCACTACCGTCTGGTCAGTCGGCGATTCTGGAACAATTTTGAAAACTTCCAATTCAGGAATCAATTGGATTGCACAAACAAGCAACACAACAAACGATCTCAAAAGCCTTTCATTCACATCTCCGGATAAAGGCTGGATATGTGGGAGGAATGGAACGATTCTCCATACCGACAACGGAGGAGCGCTTTGGACACCGCAAACATCCGGAATTTTAAATAATCTCAATGGAATTTATTTTACGGATAGTTTGCACGGCTGGGCAGTAGGCGATGCGGGAATAATTATTTCAACTACGAATGGAGGGTTAAACTGGCATTCCGAAAATAGCGGAACAACAGTAAATCTAAATAGTGTAAATTTTTACAATAAAAATAATGGTTGGGCCTGTGGTGATTCCGGAATGATCCTTCGTAGAGATTCCGCAGAGGTCAACACGGTTGTATTCAATTCTTCAGCTGCTTCACCTGATGTAATAGTATACCCGACATTAGCAACGGATGTAATTAATTTAAAATTTACATACCAGGCACCTTCACACTTTACATTTACACTATTCGACCATACCGGTAAAAAAGTGATGGAAGGAAATGATATCGAAAAAATAAAAATATCTTCTCTTGCCAAAGGAGCTTATATTCTTGAAATAATTAATGAAGACAGAATCGTACGAAAGAAATTTTTCAAGCAGTAACTGTGAAAATACAGAGGGGGGCCTGGCTGTTAATTCGTTGGTTTCATTCATCCAGATTCTTTCCGCAATTAATCTACCTTAATTCTTTTAAATCAGGTAATTTGCTAAATTGCTGCTATTAGTCTGATATATTTGTGCTAAACTTTACAAAAAAAACATTGACCTGATAATCGGAGTAGCAGGACCTTATTCGGCTGACACTGCAGAACAAAGACAAATAAATTTAGACAATATGAATAAAGCCGCGGCAAGACTTCTTGAGCTTGGACATGTGCCAATTATCGGAATGAACGCGGCTTTACCGGTGTTGGAACACGCAAACGTTTCGGACAAGTATAAATGCACAATGGAAATTTCACTTGCCGTTATTAGTGCATGTGACGCTTTATTACTTTTAGCAGAAAGCCCGGGCGCTAATAAAGAAAGAGACTTAATTCTGGCAAAAGATCGACCTGTATTTAAATCTATTGATGAAATAATTGCCTCAAGTAAAAAGTAAATCATCCGTCTGTTCCGGATTTATTCAGCACATGCTTCGACAGATATTCAGCTGATAAAAAGAAAAGGCGCAAAGTTCACTGACTTTACGCCTTTTGAGATTTTAGGAAAAATACCTGCTCTTAGTTCTTTATAAATTTGCGGAATAAGCTTTTCCCTTCTTCTGTTATTTTCAAAATATAAACTCCTTTACTGAACTGATTGGTTGTAATGCTGATCAGATCCGACTGACTATCGAGATTTTTTTGGTAAACAATCTCACCCAATGCGTTTGTGATTTGCATGGATCCATGCTGAATTGTATTGAAAAAATTCAACTGATCTGCGACAGGATTAGGAAACACTTCCGGTCCGGATTCAGTCACAGCATCCTTCACACCTGTCAATAAAGAATATATTTCTACCGAACCCAGCGGAAAAAATGTTTCATTAATTCCTCCTCCGATCATAAACAAATCATCAATGGAAGTCGCGGCGGCCCATGCACGGGCAGTCGTGAGATGAGAAAGCATCCAGGTTTGTGTAGTGGTATCATAAATATCTACAACATCATACATTGTTGCAAGATTCGCATCCATTCCTCCGGCGAAAAAAACTTTATTTTGTACTGCTGATGATGAAGTGAACCATCGTCCGGTTGAAAGAGAATCAATACTCCAGGTATTGGTCGTCACATCATAGATATCCACACGGTTACTTGCCACTCCTGAATTATTCAATCCTCCCGCAATAAAAATTTTATTCCCGCAAGAGGTTGCTGTGCAGTTGAAACGGGCTTCGGACAAAGTTGCAGTAGTCCATGTAGAACTCGCGACATCATATATATCCACTACATCCATTACAGCATTGGTCAAATCAGTTCCTCCGGCGAAAACTATTTTACCTCCCGCGCCGGCGCCTGCAAGAAAATAACGTGGCACGGAAAGATCAGTTGTTGTCCATACTCCCGTAGCAGTGTCGTAAACATCCACAACTTTGTAACACACGCCCGCACCATCATTCACTCCGCCGGCAAAGAAAACCTGACTGCCTCCGGATGCCGCAGCCAATTTTGTACGCGGAGCACTCAAAGACATAGCCGCCCAGCCGCCTGTTGTGCCGTCATACATATCCACCACATCAAAATTGGCGAGGATTCCGTCATCCGCGCCTCCGGCAAAAAATATTTTCGTTCCACATGAAGTTGCCGCAGCTGTCGTGCGGCTCACCGAAAGATTTGTTCCTGTCCAGGTAGCGCTTGTTCCTTCATACACATCTACAAAATCATAAGGAATACTTACCAAGCCTATCCCGCCGGCAAACATCGCTTTATCTCCACCGGAAGCAGCGGAAAAATTGTAGCGGGCAGTGGATAAATTGGCACTTGTCCATTGCGCGTGTGAAGTCAAGTTAATGAGACACAAATAAATCAGTGAAGTCAGCGTGTAGAGTTTTTTCATGGAAAGATTTTATTTGTTGAACTGAATATTTCTTCTAAAACTAATTGAATTCTTTATACTCTCAACCAGCCGCATCAAAATTTTCGCCGCGATCTTTTATTGGACCAATCTTATTGAACAATCACTTTACCTGTATAAGACGCGCGGGAATTGACACAACGGATAAAATAAACTCCGGCATTCAATTCGGAAGGAACAGGAATTTCGAGGGAGGATTTTCCGCCGGTGGCTGATGTCCATTCGCTGCCTGCCACACATTTTCCTTCTGGAGAAATCCATTGTATTGTTCCACTGCCTGCCGCACTGAAAGGAATTCTTACAGTAGCATTTCTGTGCACCCCATTCGGGAAAACAGGTAATGATTTTTCAGTAATGATCTCCGGTACTCGTGTACTAAAACCATTTTGATAACGAGCCAATGCAAAATCCAAATTTCCTCCTACAGGATCATTTGCTTTTCCGGCGAGAACAATTTTTCCATCCGCCTGCAAAGTCATCGCGTTTGCTTCATCAAAACTTCCATTCATTTGTGTGTAAACAATTCCGTTTGTACCGAAAGTAGAATCCGGAATTCCATTTTGTGTATACCGCATCAATAAAAAGTCTCTGTCATTTGCCCAGTCTCCTCCGCTTGTACCGCAGATCAGAATTTTATGGTCGTTTTGAATGTATACATCCAGACCAACATCATTGGTTCCATTGTTGAATGTGATGGCGCCACCTGTCCCGAATCCATTGTCCAGAACACCGGTACTGTCAAATTGCATCACCAACAAATCAAAAGAATAATCCGGGAGTGTGGTGAAACCAGTGATTACAATTTTTCCATTGTCTGCAAGTTCCATCCCGAAACAATCTTCAATTCCGCTTGTGAGCGATTGAATCACAAAACCATTAGTGCCAAAAGTAGAATCCAACGTTCCATCTGGATGGAAACGAATCAGCAGGACATCAAAGAATGTAAACGCAGTTTCATAATGTCCTGCTGCTATGATTCGTCCATCTTGCATCACACTAATGCTGGTAAGTTCATTGTCGGTTCCGGTAACTGGAATTTCAGCTCTGCCATTCACACCAAAAGAAGTATCAATCTCTCCTTCTTCGCTAAAACGCATAACCATCGGAACATTATGAAAAAGTGTATCTGTATAGGTTCCGGAGATCAGAATTTTTCCATCCGGCTGAACTGCCATAGCAGAAGCAAAATCATCGCTGGTAGAAATATCAACGAGAGTTGCTCCTTGACTACCGAAGGAAGTGTCAATAGATCCGTCTGAATTCAGACGAAGAATCATCGCGGCAAATCCTCCAAGATGTCCATAAGCACATCCGGCAACAAGTATTTTTCCATTGTTAAGGATATAGGAATCGTACCCATAAGAATCATTTCCTATGTAGTGTGTAGCCCGACCATTCACGCCAAAGGTTGTATCCGGAGATCCATCCGTCATCCAGCGATCAACGATTACACGACCGACATAACTCGAATTGAGAGAAACTCCGGAAGCTACAATTTTCTGATCGTCCTGTATTCTTACATCATTGTAGATGTCATGAAATCCGTTATCTGACATCAGAATTCCGGTTCCATTGAATGTGGAATCGAGGGTTCCGTCTGTTTGCGCGAGAGTGGAAATGGAAAAAGCAAGGCCAATACAGAAGAGAATAGAGATTTTTTTCATTATATGAATAATTTTGAATGCAAAATAGCGGCATTGGAAGCGGAATGACAATACTCAAAATTGAGTAATTTGAAAGGGAGATAATTGATTTTTATATCAATTGAAAAATAAACCGGCTCAATTCATTGTTCCTGGCTTCATTTTAATCGAAATCTCCTTCAAATAATATTGTGTTCAAGACAAAAAGTGATGAGTTCTGTGGTATTCTCCAGTCCGGCTTTTGCCAGCATTTTCCTGCGATGGGTGTCTACAGTATGCGGACTCAAAAAAAGTTGTTCAGCAATTCTGGAACTGTTGTATCCCTGAGCGAGCAGTTTCAGAATTTCTTTTTCACGAAAAGAAAAAAGAAAATGGGTTTGTTTGTAATCCAGCAATTCTTCATCGGGAAAAACAAGAGTGTGATGTTCCGGTCCGCTTACATGAAACTGTACCGTGTTTGAATTTTTGAATGCGGAAATGTCGATGAAATTGTGAAAGGTAAACACGCCGCCTGTTTCGGCAGGTATTATTTTATAGCAACATACCTCGCCAAGAATTCGGGCATATTCTCCATTTTGTTTGCGCATGCGGTAGTCGGCTTTGAACGCAAAATCGAAAACACTTCCTTCAAGAATTAAGTCATTGATGCTTTGATAATATTTGAACATAGCCTCACCGATGACAGTACGGTCATCGTCGTGGATGTAATTGAAAATATGCTCCGGCAGAATACTTTCCAAAGGATAACCGAGCACATCTTGTAAGGAAGTCGACAAGTACTCGAGATGCATACTTTGAATATCGATTCCCATGGAAAAATGACCAGGAAGATTGACCACACGCTGTTCGCGAATGGCAGCGGAAAGCAGTCCGCATTCCCTTGCTTCGGGAATGGTAAAGCGGACGGTTCTCATTTTCTCCAGAAATTGAACGAAATCCATAGAATTAAAAATGCAAAATATCAGTTTAACACAATGAAAAACAGCCCCTTTCAGTCTTTCAGTCAATAGCGGATTAAATATAAACAAAAGACAGCAGCCAGTCTTCACAAGCAGAGAAAATCCTCATTTTAGAAGAAAGACGCCATGTTTTTTTACATTTTGAGCTTGGAATTTTAGGTATATTCATTACTTTTGTCGCCCCTAATTATTACCAAAATCGGTATGCTTTAGTCCCGGCAAATAGTTGATTCGGGATGGCTAAAGCGGGGAAGTCTGGTCTTCGCCTTGAGTAATCATAGCGAAGGAACACTCTTCCTTAGCTCAGCTGGTTAGAGCATCTGACTGTTAATCAGAGGGTCCCTGGTTCGAGCCCAGGAGGGAGAGCAAGTACAATGCGGAAAACAGTGCGAGTGAATGGTGTAAAATTTACACTGCTCACTACGCACTGTTTCTGTTTCTGATACTTTCTAAGTCTTCTGGATTCAGAAACAGTCCAATTAATCGGTGGTTTTATTTTACTGTGTACTTCGCAGTGTTTCTGATTCTGTTTCTATTTAAACAGGCGTTTTTAGAAACAGTCTGAGAAACAGTGTGAGTGAGCAGTGTTTTATTTACTGTGTACTCCGCACTGTTTCTGATTCTGTTTCTATTTAAACATGCGTTTTTAGAAACAGTCTGAGAAACAGTGCCAGTGAACAGTGTCGCTATTCCACCGTGTACTCCGCACTGTTTCTGATTCTGTTTCTATTTAAACATGCGTTTTTAGAAACAGGCTGAGAAACAGTGTGAGTGAGTAGTGTTTTTTTTACTGTGTACTTCGCTCTG
>DBIH01000054.1 GCA_002296885.1 Flavobacterium sp. UBA807
CAGGATTACGCAAACCGCGTAAGATAAAATCGGCATCCAGTTTGCGGCATAGATCAATGGTCAGACCTTCATAAGTAATTACGGAAACTTTAGGTTCATCCTTAAAAGCATCTTCAATAAACTTTTTTCTTTCCTCGAGCGAGAACATATACTTTTTATCGGCGTTGATGCCAATGGCTACAACCACTTCATCAAAAAGCGAAATACCTCTTTTGATTATATCATAATGCCCAAGAGTAATTGGGTCAAACGAACCCGGAAAGACTGCTTTTCTTTTCATGATGTATTATTTTCCTTATGTAAAGCTAAACTAATTTAATTAACTGACCAATTTTTGGGTTGGAGTTTTATTCGCGTGTGATTGAAACGATGCTGTCTTTTTTGTATAATTCCTGAATCTTTTTGCGTGTATAAATACCTTTTTTTGTAGTATAATAACGTTGATTAAGGATTCCAAAAACTGCTGTGTACTTGCTTACCGATGAATCATTATAAGTTACATAAACGTTCTCTTTGTCTACCTTATCAATTCTCCAGGTAGTATAAACTGTAGAATATTTTTTTGGTTTGGATTCGATGTAAAAGACATCTCCTTTTTTGGGTTCCTTGATATATTCGCCTTCGGTTACATCATGCCTTCCGGATTGCCAAAAAGCCCAGATAAAAAACAATACTATAATGATTGAACCTGAATACATCCAAACCGGAGTTCGTATAGGGTGGCGGTCCTTGATTTGATTGAGTCTTTTTGCGGCAGCTTTTGGAATACTATCATTATAGTATTCCATGCCACAATCATCACAACAAACCGCAACTTTCTTCCTGAGCGGGAAAATAGGAATAAAATACAAATGGAAATACTTTTGACTAAAGGTGTATTCCATGTAGGTTTCATCTTCACCACAATATTCGCAATGAAGATTCGTCAGTTCACCTTCACGCAATGTTTTCGATTTTATGCCATAGGAAAACATAGATTATTTTTTCCAGATTGGCTTTCTTTGCAAAGCAAGTTTGATTTCATTATCCAGCAGGTCGCTAAACGGAATGTTTGCATAAGCGGCCTGTTGCGGAAAGATACTTTGTGGCGACAACCCGGGATTGGTATTGATTTCAATAAAATGCGGAATGCCGTTCATGATGATAAAATCGGCGCGCGAAAAACCAATCATTCCAAGCGACTGATATACTTTTTTGGCAGTTTCTATAACTAAATCTTCCAATTCTTTTGAGATTCTCGCCGGCGTGATTTCTTCTGATTTCCCTAAATATTTAGCTTCATAATCAAAGAAATCATTTTGCGATAGGATTTCGGTAATTCCTAAAACTTTGGTTTCTCCATTATAATTTAGAACACCAACAGAAACTTCACTTCCATTTAAATAGGATTCAATCAGGATGTCGTTGTCTTCCGCGAAAGCAAAATCAAGTGCTTTTGGCAAATCTTCCAAAGTGCTGACCATCGAAACACCCAAGCTGCTTCCGGATTGGTTTGGCTTGACAAAAAAAGGCAGGCCTAATTCGGCTTTTATTTTGTTTCCATCAATGGCATCACCTTTGGTCAGATAAATCGATTTTGCTTTTGGGATATTGAATTTTGACAAAACAGAAAGCGTATCCCGTTTGTTAAATGTTAGGCTCGATTGGTAGTAATTGCAGCCGGTATAAGGCAATTCAATAAGTTCCCAATACGCCTGAAGATGTCCGTCTTCACCCGGGGTTCCGTGAACGGTATTCACAGCAACATCAAATTTTATAGTTTGGTTGTCTTTGGTAAAAGTGAAATCGGCTTTGTTGATTGGGTATTTAACAGAATCAATCAGGCAGTACCATTCGGCTGCAAGTATATGGATTTCAAAAGGTTGGTATTTTGATTTGTCAAGATGATTTAGGATTAATTGACCACTTCGTAATGATATTACAGACTCGTCCGAATATCCACCCATTACTACTGCTACGTTCATTTAGGTAAGTTTTAGTTGAAACAAAATTATCAATTTTTTTCACATATTGATAGTCGTATATCGTTTATTGAATAATAAGATTTTTAGGAGCGGAACCCATGTTTCATAAAGAGGTGCTGTCCCGCTGTCTGTTTTATCTTTTTCCTTTGACAAGGAAAAAGGATGCCACGCCCATCGGGGCTATCGGGGCGCAATGTTTTTTTAATTTCCCAACAACCGACAACCGACAACCGGCAACTTTTTTTATATCTTTGTCCAAATTAAAATTTCTTTATGAGCTTACGTAAGTATTTAACAAGTGGAGTTTTCTTTGGTCAGGTTCTTGCCGCCATGGCAATTGTTGCTGCTATCGCCTATCTATTTTTCCATTGGATTACTTATACGACGCATCACGGGCAGGAAATTACGGTTCCTAATTTGGCAAAGCTATCTGCTGAACAGGCAGAAGAAAAGCTTTCTGCACTCGATTTGGATTATATAATCTTAGATACAGTTGATTTCAGACCGGATTATCCAAAGCTTACCGTTGTTGAGCAGGAGCCAAAAGCAGGTGCGAAAGTGAAAGAGGGAAGAAAGATTTATCTTAAAATCAATGCCGCAAAATATACTATGGTTTCGTTACCGGATTTAATTGAGAAAACCTACCGTCAGGCGGTGCCAACACTTGAAGCTGTTGGTTTGCAGGAAGGAACGATTACCTATAAACCGTATCTCGGAAAAGACATGGTTCTTGAAATGCGAATGGATGGAAAAAAACTTAAAGCCGGAGATAAAGTCCTGAAATCTTCGAAGATTGATTTGGTTCTTGGTGATGGTAAAGTTACTTTTGATGAAACTACAATAGATACTACAGCAGTAGATACTACACAAATGCCAGCTTTAGATGGACAATAATCCCGATAATACTCCCGAATTAGAAGAGGAGGAATTATTTGAACACCACCGATTTGTTGCCGATAAAGGACAGTCGTTGCTGCGTGTTGATAAATTCCTGATGCAACTGATTGCAAATGCTACACGGAATAAAATCCAGAAAGCTGCTGAAGACGGTAATATCTGGGTGAATGATATTCCGGTAAAATCAAATTACAGGGTAAAACCTTTTGATGTGGTTCGTGTGATGCTGTCGCATCCGCCATTTGAAAATTTAATCCTTCCCGAGAATATTCCGTTGGATATTGTTTATGAGGACGATGCCTTGCTGGTTATTAATAAACCACCCGGACTGGTGGTTCATCCCGGACACGGAAATTATACCGGAACCTTAGTCAATGCGTTGGCGTTTCATTTTGAAAACCTGCCAAAGAATTCGAGTGACCGCCCAGGATTAGTGCATCGCATTGATAAAGATACTTCCGGGCTTTTGGTTGTTGCCAAAACCGAGCAGGCGATGACGCATTTGGCAAAACAGTTTGAAGACAAAACAACCGAACGCGAGTATATTGCATTAGTTTGGGGAAATATGAAAGAAGACGAAGGTACTATTGAAGGGAACATCGCCCGTCATGTGAAAGACCGAATGCAGATGGCTGTTTTTACGGATGGAGAAACAGGAAAACCAGCAATTACCCACTATAAGGTTTTGGAACGTTTAGGTTATGTGACTTTGGTTTCCTGCAAACTTGAAACCGGAAGAACCCATCAGATTCGGGTGCACATGAAATATATAGGGCACACCTTATTTAATGATGAACGGTATGGCGGGCATCTGATTTTGAAAGGAACGACTTTTACCAAATACAAACAGTTTATTGATAATTGTTTTAAGACATTGCCAAGACAGGCACTGCATGCAAAAACACTTGGATTTGTTCATCCGACGACAAATGAATTTATGCGTTTTGATACTGAGTTACCTCAGGACATGAAAGACTGTATCGAGAAATGGCGTAATTATTCCAAGTCAGGTATGACTGAAGATGAAGATTAATAAAAATCCCCGAATTTATTCGGGGATTTTTATTATGATTAAATTTCTTCAACTGGCTTTTCTGCAACGAAGAGATAATAAATTCCAATTAATATAAACGGAATGCTCAGCCATTGCCCGGTTGAAAGTAAACCGAAAGTTTTTTCGATTCCGCCCTGGCTTTGTTTTACATATTCGACTACAAAACGAACAGACCAAAGTAGTATTAAAAAGTAACCAAATAACAATCCTTGCTTTTCAGCAGTTTTAGTTTTCCAATAGAGGAAGAATAAAATCAAAAACACAAAAACATAAGCAAACGCTTCGTACAATTGCGCCGGGTGCCTGTAAGGTATTTGGTTTAAGATGTCAGCATATTTTGGATCATTCTGAATTAGATTATAAGCATCTTTTACATTTGTTGTATGTGTAATCTGTTTTAAATCATGGGTTCTCCAAAATTCATCTTCGCGTACAAATTTAACGGCGTAAAAATGATCACCAGAAGTTATGTGTCCATAGATTTCAGAGTTGAAGAAATTCCCAATCCTCACAAAAACAGCTCCGCTTGCAACAGGAATTACCACTCGGTCCAACACCCAAAGCATAGGTTTTTGTATCACTTTCTTGCTGTAGTAATACATCGTGATAATTATGGCAACAGCCGCACCATGACTGGCCAAACCCTGAAAACCTGTGAATTCAAACTTTGGCTCAAATCGGAAAGGAAGCAATATTTCCTCCAGGTGATTTCGGTAATATTCCCAATCGTAAAAGAAAACATGTCCTAATCGTGCGCCTAATAGAGTAGCTATGACAGTCCAGATAAATAAAGTATCCAGTTTTTCAATAGGTTCCTTTTCTCTTTCGAAAATACGTTTCATGATGTACCATCCCAATCCAAATGCAATGACAAACATTAGGCTGTAAAATCGAATAGTAAAAAAACCAATACTAATTCCTTCTGATGGATTCCAAATCATGAGCGATTGTTTTGTTGGTTGTAAAAATAATAATTAGTTCGGAATGGTAAAGTAAATTAAGGAAACTTTAATGTTGGCACTTTTTTTCAGGAACAGGATCATATCCGTTTTTGCCCCACGGATGACACCGGGCAATGCGATGCACTCCGAGATAAAATCCCTTAATCGGACCATGTATTTTCAGTGCTTCTATAAAATAGCTCGAGCAGGTTGGCTGAAACCGGCAACTGCTTGGCATTAGAGGAGAAATTACAATTTTGTAAAAATAAATGAGCACTAATAAAGGTGCAATTATGATTTTCTTCAACATTGTTTTTAATTAAATGCTAAATGTAGTTCCGTCTTTTCCGTCCTTAAGCTGTATTCCGAGTGCTGATAACTGGTCACGGATTTGGTCCGACAACGCAAAGTTTTTGTTTGCTCTTGCTTCATCGCGCATACCAATGAGCATTTCAACAACACCGCCTAATTTTTCCGAGTTGTCCGCAGCAGACTTTTCGTCCTTAATTCCTAACACATCAAACGTAAATATATTAAGTGTGTCTGAAAGTGTTTTTAAATCTTCTGCATTCAGAGTTTCCTTGCCATCGTTTACCAAATTCACAAAACGGATTCCTTCAAACAAATTTGCAATGAGAATAGGCGTATTGAAATCGTCATTCATCGCATCATAGCAATTCTGTTTCCAGGCTGCTATATCAAGCGATGAATTTGCACTTGGCTTTAAATCTTTAAGAACATCCAATCCGTCCATCAATCGGTTGAAACCTTTTTCGGCTGCTAAGATTCCGTCGTCGGTAAAATCGAGAATGCTTCTGTAGTGCGCCTGCATCATAAAGAAGCGCGCTACATTAGGAGAAAATGCCTTGCTTAAAAAAGGACTTCCGCCAGTATATATTTCGGCAGGAAGTAAATTGTTTCCTGTCGACTTCGACATCTTCTTGCCGTTAAGATTCAACATGTTGGCGTGCATCCAATAATTCACCGGGCTTTTGCCTGTGCACGCTTCATTTTGCGCAATTTCACATTCGTGGTGTGGGAATTTCAAATCCATTCCACCCCCATGAATATCAAAAGTTTCACCAAGATATTTAGTACTCATCGCTGTACATTCTAAGTGCCAACCAGGGAAACCAACGCCCCATGGCGAAGGCCAACGCATGATATGCTCAGGCTCGGCTTTTTTCCAAAGCGCAAAATCCTGTGAATTCTTTTTGTCAGTCTGTCCTTCGGTATCACGGGTATTGGCAATCATTTCCTCAATGTTGCGCCCGCTTAATTTTCCATAATGGTTCTTTTCGTTAAATTTCACGACGTCAAAATACACCGAGCCATTGCTTTCGTAAGCAAACCCTTTTTCAATAATCTGACTGACGATTTCAATCTGTTCAATGATATGGCCTGTTGCTGTTGGTTCAATGCTTGGCGGCAGGAAGTTAAACTTATTCAATACGTCATGAAAATCCACCGTATAACGCTGCACAATTTCCATTGGCTCCAATTGCTCCACACGTGCTTTTTTGGCAATCTTGTCTTCACCGTCATCCACATCATCCACAATATGCCCAACATCGGTAATGTTTCTAACATAACGCACCTTATACTCCAAATGCAAAAGGTATCTGAAAATCATGTCAAACGACATAAACGTACGCACATTTCCCAAATGTACATTGCTATACACCGTTGGTCCACACACATACATGCCAACATTACCGGCATGAACAGGCTTGAAAAGTTCTTTTTCTCCCGAAAGGGAATTGTATATTTTTAGCTGATTATTTTTGTAAAGTTGCATTTTGTCAGGAGCTATTTCCGGCTTTCCGCTTCAATCTTTTTTGTTTGTCACCCTGAGCGCAGTCGAAGGGTCTTACCATACAAACAAAAAAGGATTTTCACTTCAATCCGGGCTATTAAAAATTGGTTTCCAGGCGAATATAGTCAAGAAATTCTCTTCTTGTTTTTTCTTCCTTGAATTTTCCTCCAAATTCAGAGGTAACAGTACTGCTTTCTATGTCGCGAATTCCTCTCGAATTAACACATAAATGTTTGGCATCAATCACACAGGCAACATCATCGGTTTCCAAAACCTTTTGCAGTTCCTGAACAATCTGCATTGTCAAACGTTCCTGCACCTGAGGTCTTTTGGCATAATAATCAACGATTCGGTTCATCTTAGAAAGCCCGACTACAGTTCCGTTAGAAATATAAGCCACATGCGCGCGGCCAATAATAGGAAGTAAATGGTGTTCGCAGGTAGAGTAGAGCGTGATGTTTTTTTCAACCAGCATTTCTCCATATTTGTAGCTGTTGGCAAATGTAGAAGCTTTTGGTTTTTTATTAGGATTCAATCCACCAAAAATTTCTTTTACAAACATCTTGGCAACACGATTAGGAGTTCCTTTAAGACTATCATCGTTTAAATCCATTCCTAAGGTCTTAAGAATGTTTTCTACATCTTTTTTTATGGCATTTATTTTGTCCTCATCGCACATGTCAAAAGCATCTTCTCTTATAGGATTATTCGCGCTTGATGAAATATGGTTGTTTCCTATTTCGTCTTGAAAATCATCGTTATTTCTCATTAAAACTAAAGAATTACTGGGGGTTTTTTTAATATGGGACCAAAGATAATTAATAAAATTTAAACATTTTCCCTAAGTGTTAAAAATAGAAAATAATTAACTTTTAAGCCTCTTTATCGATGAAGTTTTTGTACATTTCGCTGCAAAAAATTGACTATAAGAATGAAAAAAATTTATTTTTACCTACTTTTCGTTGTACTATTCTCAATAAACAAAGCATTTTCACAAGGAGCTAACTGTGCAGGAGCAACAGCTTTTTGTGCCGGAGGTTCTGCTTTGACTTTCCAAAATTCAACAAATACTTCTGCTCAGTCGGGTATTGATTATGAGTGTCTCGGAAGTCAGCCTAACCCGGCTTGGTTTTACATGCAAATTAGTATTGCGGGAAATCTGGATTTTCATATATCACAAACAGATAATGGCGGAACACCACGTGATGTCGACTTTATAGCCTGGGGACCTTTTTCCGCCTCTTCCTGTGGTTCAGCAAATTTAAATCCATCGACAAGTGTCGATTGTAGTTTTTCTCCCGACCCTGATGAATATTTTACAATTACTAATGCGCAGGTTGGTCAAATATATATGGTTTTATTAACCAATTACAGCAACCAGCCGGGGCATATTACTTTAACCCAGACCAATGGCGGAGCTCCTGGAGCTGGTGCAACAGATTGTAACATTGTTTGTCCGCTGAATGTTCCTAATCAGGTTATATGCCCTGGAGGTCAGGCAATATTGACAGCTACGATTAGCGGAGCTACGAGTTATCAATGGTCATCTTCGGTAACTGGTCCTATACCCGGAAACACACAATCTATTGTTGTAAACCAGGCAGCTACTTATACAGTTGTAGTTAATAAACCAGGTTGTGTAGCAAATGCAACAGATTCCGCAACAGTTTCTTTTAGTTCACCACCACCAATTAACCCACCAGCTAATTTAGATCAATGCAGCAACATCCCTAACTTTAACTTAAATGCAGCTATTACTAATATTTTCAATGGTACAGGACTCAATCCTGCTGATTATGAAATTTATTTTCATACTACTGCAGCTGGTGCGCAAAACGTTGATAGCTCAATTCCAAACCCTTCGGCTTATCCTGGAACAAACGGGCAGACAGTTTATATATCCGTGACTGACAACAGTGCTTCGTCAAGTGGATGTGTTTATGTTTTTTCATTTACTCTTGCCACTCATGTTTGTACAGTGCAGCCTGCTCCGGTACCCAATCTTGTAGTTTGTGATGATGCTTCAAATAATGGGACAGCTACTTTTGATTTGACACAGCAGACTGCCACTGCGATGGGAACTAATAACCCCGCCAATTATACACTTACCTATCACCTAAGTCAGGCTGCAGCAGATGCTAATACTGGAGCAATAACCGGAGCCGCTGCAACAGCATTTACGAATACCACAAACCCACAAACGATTTATATCAGGTTGGAAGATAATTCCAATCCGGCTACATACGGTACAGGAAGTTTTCAATTAATTGTAAATCCTTTGCCATCTGCTACAATTTCTGGAACGACTGCGCTTTGTCAAAATGCAGCAAATCCATCAATTACCTTCACGGGCTCAAATGGAATAAAACCCTACACGTTTACTTATACAGCTCCTGATGGGTCTTCTCATACCATTTCTACTACTGGAGCTAATAGTAGTGTTACGCTTCCTGTTTCTACAGCAACTGCCGGTACATTTACATATACTTTAGTAAGTGTGTCAAGCGCCAGTACACCAGCTTGTTCACAATCACAGGCAGGTTCCGCAACAGTTACAGTTAACCCCACTCCAACAGCTACAATCTCGGGAACAATTGCGGTTTGTCAGAATACCGCAAATCCATCTATAACTATCACAGGGGCAAATGGAACAGCTCCTTATACTTTTACTTATACAGATCCCAGTTCTGTTTCACATACTATTAATTCAGGAGCAAGTAGTTCAGTTACAATTCCTGTTTCGACGGCTACGGCGGGAACATTTACGTATCAATTGGTAAGTGTTTCGAGTGGAACGCCATCTTGTTCACAAGCTCAGGCAGGTTCCGCAACAGTTACTGTAAATCCAATTCCAACAGCAACTATATCAGGAACGACTTCGGTTTGTCAGAATACTACAAGCCCATCAATTACCTTTACCGGCTCAAACGGAATTAAACCGTATACATTTACTTATACAGCTCCTGACGGGTCTTCACATACCATTTCTACTAC
>DBIH01000254.1 GCA_002296885.1 Flavobacterium sp. UBA807
GCCCGTGTGATTCCTTTCAAAGGATCATGGATTGAATTCGCTACCGATATCAACAGCGTAATGTACGCGTATATCGACAGAAAGAAAAAATTACCTGTAACTACTTTATTCCGTGCCATCGGTTTCGAAAGAGATAAGGATATCCTTGAAATCTTCGACCTTGCAGAGGAAATCAAAGTTTCTAAAACAGGACTTAAAAAATACATTGGTAGAAAATTAGCAGCGAGAGTATTGAATACTTGGCACGAAGATTTCGTGGATGAGGATACTGGAGAGGTGGTTTCTATCGAGCGTAATGAGATTATCTTAGATCGTGATACTATCATCGACAAAGACAACGTTGAGGAAATCATCGATTCTAATGTAAAATCTATCTTATTGCACAAAGAGGATAATAACCAGGCAGATTATGCTATTATCCACAACACGTTGCAAAAAGATCCAACAAACTCTGAAAAAGAAGCTGTTGAGCACATCTACCGTCAGTTGCGTAATGCAGAACCGCCTGATGAAGAAACGGCTCGTGGTATCATAGATAAATTGTTCTTCTCTGACCAACGTTACAACTTAGGTGAAGTAGGTCGTTACAGAATGAACAAAAAATTAAACCTTGATATCCCAATGGACAAACAAGTTTTGACCAAAGAAGATATCATTACTATCGTGAAATATTTGATTGAGCTTATCAACTCTAAAGCGGAGATTGATGATATCGATCACTTATCAAACCGTCGTGTAAGAACTGTTGGTGAGCAATTATCACAACAATTCGGCGTTGGTTTGGCACGTATGGCACGTACTATCCGCGAAAGAATGAACGTTAGAGATAACGAGGTGTTTACACCAATCGATTTGATCAATGCAAAAACATTGTCATCGGTTATCAACTCTTTCTTTGGTACGAACCAGTTATCGCAGTTCATGGATCAAACGAATCCATTGGCTGAGATTACACACAAAAGAAGATTATCAGCACTTGGACCAGGCGGACTTTCAAGAGAAAGAGCAGGTTTCGAGGTACGTGACGTTCACTATACGCACTACGGAAGACTTTGCCCAATTGAAACTCCTGAGGGACCAAACATTGGATTGATTTCGTCACTTGGTGTTTATGCTAAAGTGAACGGAATGGGATTCATCGAAACGCCTTACCGTGAAGTAAAAAATGGTGCAGTTGATTTGAATGCTGACCCAATTTACTTAAGCGCTGAAGAAGAAGAAGGAAAAATGATTGCTCAGGCAAACATCGAGATGGATGCTAAAGGTAAGATTACTGCAGATAAGGTTATTGCCCGTGAAGAAGGTGATTTCCCTGTTGTTGATCCAAACCAAGTTCATTATACAGACGTTGCGCCTAACCAGATTGCATCGATTTCGGCTTCATTGATTCCTTTCTTGGAGCATGATGACGCGAACCGTGCGTTGATGGGATCAAACATGATGCGTCAGGCTGTACCATTGTTACGTCCTGAAGCACCAATCGTTGGAACTGGTCTTGAGCAACAAGTAGCTTCTGACTCAAGAGTATTGATTAATGCTGAAGGCGAAGGAACTGTTGAATATGTTGATGCTAACATGATTACCATCAAGTATGACAGAACTGAAGCAGAAAGAATGGTAAGTTTTGACCCAGACGAAAAAACATATCAGTTAATCAAATTCAGAAAAACGAATCAAAGTACGTCAATCAACCTTAAACCAATCGTTAGAAAAGGTGACAGAGTGAAATTAGGGCAGGTACTTTGTGAAGGATATGCAACGCAAAACGGAGAGTTGGCTTTGGGTAGAAACCTTAAAGTGGCCTTCATGCCTTGGAAAGGTTACAACTTCGAGGATGCGATTGTGATTTCTGAAAAAGTGGTTCGTGATGATATTTTCACTTCTATCCACGTTGATGATTATTCTTTGGAAGTTAGAGATACTAAATTAGGAAACGAAGAGTTGACGAATGATATTCCTAACGTTTCTGAAGAAGCGACTAAAGATTTGGATGAAAACGGAATGATTAGAATTGGAGCTGAAGTTAAACCTGGCGACATCCTAATCGGAAAAATTACACCAAAAGGAGAATCAGATCCAACTCCGGAAGAGAAACTTTTAAGAGCTATCTTCGGTGATAAAGCTGGTGATGTAAAAGATGCTTCATTAAAAGCTTCTCCATCATTACACGGTGTAGTTTTAGATAAAAAATTATTCGCGAGAGCGGTAAAAGATAAAAAGAAAAGAACCAAAGATAAAGACGATTTGACGGCTTTAGAAATGGAATTCGAAACCAAATTTGTTGAGTTGAAAGACAAATTAGTTGAGAAGCTTTTCACTATCGTAAACGGAAAAACATCTCAAGGTGTAATGAATGATTTGGGTGAAGAAGTTTTGCCAAAAGGTAAAAAATACACTCAGAAAATGTTACACGCAGTTGAAGATTTCGCTCACTTAACCAAAGGACAATGGGTAGCTGACGAAGAGTCAAACACTTTAGTTAATGACTTGATTCACAACTACAAAATCAAATTAAACGATTTGCAGGGTGCTTTAAGAAGAGAGAAATTCACCATCACTGTTGGAGATGAATTACCAGCCGGTATTTTGAAATTGGCTAAAGTTTACATCGCTAAAAAACGTAAATTGAAAGTGGGTGATAAAATGGCGGGACGTCACGGAAACAAAGGTATTGTGGCTCGTATCGTTCGTCATGAAGACATGCCATTCCTTGAAGATGGAACTCCGGTTGATATCGTATTGAATCCGCTTGGTGTACCTTCTCGTATGAACATCGGTCAGATTTATGAAACGGTACTTGGTTGGGCCGGAATGAACTTGGGTAGAAAATATGCTACACCAATCTTCGACGGAGCAACATTAGACCAAATTAATGAATTGACTGACGAAGCCGGAATTCCACGTTTCGGTCATACGTACTTATATGATGGAGGAACCGGAGAGCGTTTCCACCAACCAGCAACTGTCGGAGTGATCTATATGTTGAAACTCGGACACATGGTTGATGATAAAATGCACGCACGTTCTATCGGACCATACTCTCTTATTACACAACAACCACTTGGAGGTAAAGCTCAATTTGGAGGTCAGCGTTTTGGAGAAATGGAGGTTTGGGCACTTGAAGCTTATGGAGCATCAAGCACGCTTAGAGAAATTTTGACTGTTAAATCAGATGACGTTATTGGTAGAGCTAAATCTTACGAGGCAATCGTTAAAGGTGAGTCTATGCCAGAGCCGGGATTACCTGAATCATTCAATGTATTGATGCATGAATTGAAAGGTCTTGGATTAGACATCAGATTAGAGGAATAAAAATAGTTGATGGTTTTTGGTTGATAGTTGTCGGATAATTTCTGAACTACCATCAACCAACAACCGACAACCAACAACTTTTAAAAGTTTACGACTATGATGAATAGAAATAAAGATACTAAGAATACTATCAAAAGATTTGACAGAATCTCAATTGGTTTGGCATCACCTGAATCGATCTTGGCGGAGTCAAGAGGTGAGGTGTTGAAACCTGAAACTATCAACTACAGAACGCACAAACCAGAGCGTGATGGTCTTTTCTGCGAAAGAATCTTCGGTCCTGTAAAGGATTTCGAATGTGCTTGTGGAAAATACAAAAGAATCCGTTACAAAGGAATTGTTTGTGACCGTTGTGGAGTTGAAGTTACTGAGAAAAAAGTACGTCGTGACAGAGTAGGACACATCAACCTTGTTGTGCCTATTGCTCACATTTGGTACTTCCGTTCGCTGCCAAACAAAATCGGTTACATCTTAGGGTTGCCATCTAAAAAATTAGATATGATTATCTACTACGAAAGATATGTAGTAATCCAGGCGGGTATTGCCACCAATTCAGAAGGTGAGCCATTACAAAAATTAGATTTCCTAACAGAAGAAGAATACTTGAATATTTTGGATTCTCTTCCACAGGAAAATCAATACTTAGATGATCATGATCCAAATAAATTCGTTGCCAAAATGGGAGCTGAATGTATCATGGATTTATTAGCAAGAACTGACTTAAATGAGTTATCATACGAATTGCGTCACGCTGCTAATAACGAGACTTCTAAACAAAGAAAAACAGAAGCGTTAAAAAGATTACAGGTAGTTGAGTCATTCCGTGATTCCAACAAAAACCGCGAAAATCGTCCGGAATGGATGATTATGAAAGTGGTTCCTGTTATCCCGCCAGAATTGCGTCCATTGGTGCCGCTTGATGGTGGTCGTTTCGCAACATCCGATTTGAACGACTTATACAGAAGAGTTATCATCCGTAACAACCGTTTGAAAAGATTGATGGAAATCAAAGCTCCTGAAGTGATCTTGAGAAACGAAAAACGTATGTTACAGGAATCAGTAGATTCATTATTCGATAACACACGTAAGGCTTCTGCGGTAAAAACAGAATCAAACAGACCATTGAAATCACTTTCAGATTCATTGAAAGGAAAACAAGGTCGTTTCCGTCAAAACTTACTTGGAAAACGTGTTGATTATTCAGCTCGTTCGGTAATTGTTGTTGGACCAGAAATGAAATTGTTCGAATGTGGTCTTCCAAAAGACATGGCGGCAGAACTATACAAACCATTCGTTATTCGTAAGTTAATCGAAAGAGGAATCGTTAAGACAGTTAAATCGGCTAAGAAAATCATCGACAAAAAAGAGCCGGTAGTTTGGGATATCCTTGAAAATGTAATCAAAGGACACCCAGTACTGCTAAACCGTGCTCCTACGTTGCACAGACTTGGAATCCAGGCATTCCAGCCAAAACTTATTGAAGGAAAAGCAATCCAATTGCACCCATTAGTATGTACGGCGTTCAACGCGGATTTCGACGGTGACCAGATGGCGGTTCACTTGCCACTTGGACCGGAAGCAATCCTTGAGTGTCAATTATTGATGTTAGCTTCGCACAATATCCTGAACCCTGCGAATGGTGCGCCGATTACGGTTCCATCTCAGGACATGGTTTTGGGTCTGTATTATATGACTAAAGAAAGATTGTCTACACCTGAGCACAAAATCTTGGGTGAAGGTTTGACATTCTATTCTGCTGAGGAAGTAAACATTGCTTTGAACGAAGGTAAATTAGAATTGAATGCGCGAGTGAAAATCCGTGCTAAAGATTTTAATGAAAATGGAGAATTAGTTTACCAAATTATTCAAACAACTGCCGGTAGAGTATTATTTAACGAAGTAGTGCCACAGGCAGCTGGATATATCAACGAAGTATTGACTAAAAAATCCCTTCGTGACATCATCGGAAAAATCCTTGCAGTAACTGATGTTCCTACAACGGCAGCTTTCCTTGATGAAATGAAGGATATGGGTTATAAATTCGCTTTCAAAGGTGGATTATCATTCTCATTAGGTGATATTAGAATTCCGGAACAAAAAGAGAAATTGATTGCAGATGCAAGAGAGCAGGTTGACGGAATCTCGATGAACTATAACATGGGTCTTATCACGAACAACGAGCGTTACAATCAGGTAATTGATATCTGGACATCAGCTAATGCGCAGTTGACGGAGTTAGCAATGAAAAACATTAGAGAAGACCAACAAGGATTCAACTCGGTGTACATGATGCTTGACTCTGGAGCGAGGGGTTCTAAAGAACAAATCCGTCAGTTAACCGGTATGCGTGGTTTGATGGCTAAGCCTAAAAAATCAACTGCTGGTGGTGGAGAAATTATCGAAAACCCAATCCTTTCTAACTTTAAGGAAGGTCTATCCATCTTAGAGTACTTTATCTCTACGCACGGTGCGCGTAAAGGTCTTGCCGATACCGCTCTTAAAACTGCGGATGCAGGATATTTGACACGTCGTTTACATGACGTTTCTCAGGACGTAATCGTAAACTCTGTAGATTGTGGTACGTTAAGAGGAATCGAAGTTGCTGCCTTAAAGAAAAATGAGGAAATCGTTGAAACTTTAGGAGAGAGAATCTTAGGACGTGTTGCGTTACAGGATGTAATCAATCCGTTGACTAACGAAATATTAGTTCACGCAGGTGAGCAGATTACTGAAGCTATCGTTAAGAATATTGAAGAATCACCATTGGAAAAAATCGATGTGCGTTCTCCATTAACCTGTGAAGCCAAAAAAGGTATCTGTGCTAAATGTTACGGTAGAAACTTGGCCACCGGAAAAATGACTCAAAAAGGTGAAGCAGTTGGAGTTATCGCTGCTCAGTCTATTGGGGAGCCGGGAACACAGTTGACACTTCGTACCTTCCACGTTGGAGGGGTTGCAGGAGGAGTTTCTGAAGAATCAAGCATCATCGCAAGATTTGGTGGAAAAATCGAAATCGAAGATTTGAAAACGGTTGTTGGAGAAGATGCTGATGGAGAAAAAGTGGATATCGTAATTTCACGTTCAACGGAGTTAAAATTAGTTGATACTAAAACAGGTATCCTATTGAGTACACATAACATTCCTTACGGTTCTTCTATCAGTGTGAAAGATGGAGATGTGGTTGATAAAGGAGCAGTTATCTGTAAATGGGATCCATATAACGGGGTTATTGTTTCTGAGTTTACCGGAAAAATTGAATACGAAGATTTAGAACAAGGACAATCGTTCCAGGTTGAAATCGACGAGCAAACCGGATTCCAGGAAAAAGTAATTTCTGAAGGAAGAAACAAAAAATTAATCCCTACGTTACACATTTATGGTAAAGATGGTGAATTGATTCGTTCTTATAACTTACCTGTTGGAGCGCACCTTATGGTTGAAGACGGAGAGAAAATTAAGGCTGGTAAAGTCTTGGTGAAAATCCCACGTCGTTCTTCTAAAGCGGGTGATATCACCGGAGGTCTTCCAAGAATTACCGAGTTGTTAGAGGCTCGTAATCCTTCAAACCCTGCGGTAGTTTCTGAGATTGATGGAGTTGTTTCTTTTGGAAAAATCAAAAGAGGTAACCGTGAGATTGTAATCGAATCTAAATTTGGTGAGATTAAGAAGTACTTAGTGAAATTATCTAGTCAGATTCTTGTTCAGGAAAATGACTTCGTAAAAGCGGGTATGCCTTTATCAGACGGAGCGATTACACCGGAAGATATCCTTAGAATTCAAGGTCCATCTGCTGTTCAGCAGTATTTGGTTAACGAGATTCAGGAAGTTTACCGTCTGCAAGGGGTAAAAATCAACGACAAACACTTTGAAGTTGTTATCCGTCAGATGATGCGTAAAGTACAGGTAGAAGATCCGGGAGATACTTTATTCCTTGAAGAGCAATTAATCCACACTTCTGATTTCTTAGAAGAAAACGATAAATTGTATGGAATGAAAGTAGTTGAAGATGCCGGTGATTCAGAAGTATTACGTCCGGGTCAGATTGTATCGCCACGTGAATTGCGTGATGAAAATTCATTGTTGAAACGTAATGATAAAGTTCAGGTTTCGGCACGTGACATCATCACTGCAACTGCTACTCCGGTGCTACAAGGTATTACCAGAGCATCATTACAAACCAAATCATTTATCTCTGCGGCATCGTTCCAGGAGACAACAAAAGTATTGAATGAGGCTGCAGTTGCAGGTAAAGTTGATACGCTTGAAGGTCTTAAGGAAAATGTTATTGTTGGACATAGAATCCCTGCAGGAACAGGTATGAGAGATTACGATCATACTATTGTAGGCTCTAAAGATGACTACAACGAGATTATGGCAAGTAAAGAAGAGTATATCTACTAATCGAAAGATTAACAGATAAATAACAAAAGCCACTATTTTATATTTCTAAATTAGTGGCTTTTTAATGTTAGATATTAAATATCAGATATCAAATATGAATATCTAATCTAATGTCTAAATCTAAAATCTAATATTTAAAATCTAATATGTAATGAACGATAATAATCAGCAACAGGGACAGATCAATATTGAACTGGATGAAAAAACAGCGGAAGGAATTTATTCCAACCTGGCAATAATCAATCATTCGGCTTCAGAGTTTGTAGTTGATTTTGTAACCATCATGCCGGGCGTGCCAAAGGCAAAAGTAAAATCGAGAATTGTTTTGACCCCGCAACATGCTAAGAGATTCCTTAAGGCATTAGGAGAAAACATTCACCGATACGAGCAAACCAATGGTGAAATAAAGGATGTTGAGCAACCGCCAATTCCTTTGAACTTTGGTCCTGCTGGACAAGCTTAGTAAAAAAGCCTCTTCAAAATGAAGAGGCTTTTTTTATTATTAAAAATTTTAAATTAAACCAACTACTTTAGATTGTGCGGTTCGTAATTTCAATAGTATCACAAACTATTTCAATGTTAGCGTCGGCGGTTTTAAAGTTAGCATCGGCAGGTTTAATATTTTTATCGGCGGTTTTAAAGTTAGTGTCGGCAGGTTTAATATTTTCATCGGCTCTTTTAATGTTAACATCGGTAGGTTCAATATTCCTGTCGGCGGTTTCAATATTAGCGTCGGCCATTTCAATATTGCTGTCGGTCGTTTTAATGTTAGCCTCGGCGATTTCAATACTGTAGTCGGCAGTTTTTATGTTACTGTCAAAAAAAGAACCGCTGGTTCAGCGGCTCTTAGTAGTAATGTTTTTCATCTATTTTATTCTGTAATCCTTAAAATTTATATTCCTTATTTGTGCCCATTCTGCTGAGTGGATTCCGTATTTTCCGCGGATATATTTTTTTATTCCTCTCCCCACTGCTATCAGGCAATCATCCCCAACATAAAATCTGCTGTTTCTTAAGAGACGTTTTTGTCCTAAATCTGACGTTTGAATATTTATATCGCTATTGGCTGCCAGCATTTCGTTTTGCTTTATGGTTAAACCATTGTTATTTAAATCTGCTTCCGTTGGCTTATAATTCCCATCCTGTATCAGCAAGTCGTTCATACTTTTAAAGTTTTCGTAAATGCTGTCATAACTTTGTCTTGAAACGGAGTTGGAAGGGCTTTCTTCTTTCCCATCTTTTGCCACCGGCTTTTTACTGATTCGGGTACCCTGAATCTTGGCATTAAAGAATTTGGCATCTACGATGGTCTTAGGGTTAACATTGGTAGAGCTCATCGTGTTGATTACCCTTGTGCTTAGTGGTTTTACATTTTCAAAAACCAACTGTCTGTGGTCAATGCTTAGCGATACAGTGTTGGTTTGGTTTCTTACCGCATCGTGCAATGCATTTGCCTCGTCTGCTAAAAGTGCCACATTAGATAATTTGAGAACCTCTTTTTGAGGATTGTATTCAGCACCTAATCCTTCTGCGAATACTTTTAGCGCATTTAGGCCTACAATGTTTTTGTAGTGCCCGGTTTCATTTGTTTTCATCACTATAAAAATTTAAGATTATTTGTGGACTATTCCACGGTTACCTTTATGCCAATACGGTGCCTTTTTAGTAAGATTTAGCTTAAGATTTTCTTAAGATTTTACAAATGCTTAAAAACAGTAGATTTGGTGTAGGCAAAAAGATTTTCCTGAGCCAAAATTTTTTAGTGACTGTTATCATTTTTATAGCAACAGCAATGACTTAAGTTTGATTTGTTGCATGTTCAAATGCCAATTAATCCCCATTGATAATGAAAATCTTAGGTCTTGATATATCAGAAAATAAGTTATAAATATTATGAAATATACATTGCTGTATTATTTTTTAAAGGTGTTTTCCTATAACTCAAACGTTTGCGCGAATTTTGTCGATAGAAAATATTGTTTTAACGGAATTTGTTGTAGATTAGCCTCCCCCTAAATCGATTTCGCGAAGCATTACCAAGTTGGAAAAAATTTTTTTCAACTGGTTTTTTTGTGGATATAAAAATGCAGTTATTTACTAAACATATTGAAACATAATTATTTAATACCACCGGATTTATGAAAATTTTTACTCAATCTACTTTTAATTTAAGAAGCAGTTCAAATAACCTCCTTTTTGGTTTTTTTAACTTATTATTGCTTTTTTTGATTAGCACACCGATGTCGGCACAGCTTACCAATTTGGGTACTGATATCAATGGATCTTACACCAATTATACGACCAACACCATTACGCCGGGTTTGAAACAGTTGCGAGTTCAGGAAACTTCAAACACATCATCCGGAACCCGTAAATGGGAATGGAATTCGGATGGCTATTACAATACCTGGCGGGCTTCTTCCAATCAGACCATAGCAGGATTCAATCAGTTTATTGCGCCAAATTCGGGTAATGCTTCGGCCTATTGGAGAGATAATTATGGTGGTACTTCTGCCTATTTACCTGCAACTACTGCGGGAAATTATTATACTTTCAATGTTTCTTATCTGAGCGGCAGTTATAGAAATGAGAACATGGCCGTTTTAGAAACATCATATAATCCCGTTTCAATTAGTTCGATGACTGTGAGTTTTACGGCAGGTAAGGGAAGTTACGGGGCAACAAATGTTTCGTTAAGCTCGGTGCCTACATTGAATTCGGGTGAAAACTTATATTGTCGTTATACCACTAACAGTTACAGTTCCTCAACACTGATACAAATTAGTCCATCAGGTGGTGCAGCATCATTTAGTTTACCGGCGCAGGCGGCAGGTGCAAACGTTAGTTTTTACTTCTATACTAGTAACCAATCACTTTCAGCTATTCAAAGTAGTGTGTCATCTAACGGAGAGACGGCTAATGATATGCTGTCATTAAACATACAGAACAATTCTGGAAGCAATTATTCATATACTCAGCCAAGCGGTAATGTTCTTGTAAATGCAAGTGCAGGTACGACAGCCCCAACGTTTTATTCTACTTTAAAAGCTGCTTTTGATGCGATTAATGCAGGTACTCATCAAGGAGTTATAACTATTGCGATTTATGGAAATACAACTGAAACTGCCACAGCGGCATTAAATGCCAGTGGTTCGGGATCTGCTGTTTATACAAGCATTGGTATTCAACCGGCGGGCGGCGCTGCAA
>DBIH01000108.1 GCA_002296885.1 Flavobacterium sp. UBA807
TCTTCGGAACGGTTAAAGTAGAGACTCAACAATTCATAGGCTTTTCCTTTGTAATAAAGATTTTTTATCTGTTGATTCAAATTATAGTGGAATAGCTGGCTCAATACAATGGCCATTGAAGGGCTGATATCTTCTTCCTTGTAGTATTTGCGATCTTTATTTTCTTCGCTCAAAAACGGAATATGATTCGCATCGTTTGAGAATAATCCATGAAACCTTTGAATTGAAATAATAACCGAAATCACCCAGGTATTAGGAGCTAATTCAACATCCAACGGCAGTTCTTTTTGTGGGTTATAAAACAAAAGCGACTTCTCATCTTTCAACTCCAGAGCATACGTGCCTTCATTAAAAACAAATTTGGCTTTTCCTTTTAGCCCAAAGTGAAATTGAATAAGCCCTTGTGTAATAGGTCTTTTTACATGGAAATTTTCATTCCCGTCATTTTGGAAACGGATTAGGGTAAAATCATTTTCAATTGTTATAACTTCCTGAGAACCCATAGCGATATTTTTTCGTAAATAAATGACATTGGACACATTTATTTGTTTTGAGCAGACTACATTAGCCGTCAAATTTCAATGCAAATTTAATAGAAAATGCAAAGTTAAGGGTATTTTAATTTAAAAAATCCCATAGCGATATAAAAAGTACTTATAGCGTTACTTTTATAAATGAGTTGGTAGTAGTTTTGTTAAACTTTTGAGAATGGAAAATTTTAATATGTCAAAACATACATCTTTTTATGCAATCGGGCTGAGTTACAAGAAAGCAGATGCTGTTGTGAGAGGGAAATTCAGTTTGGATGCAGCTGCAAAAGCAACGATACTTATTCAGGCGGAAGCAGAAGGTGTTGAATCTTTAATCGTTACTTCAACCTGTAACAGAACAGAGATTTATGGTTTTGCCAGTCATCCTTATCAATTAATTAAATTGCTTTGCGAAAACAGTCAGGGAACTGTTGAAGAGTTCCAGGAAGTTGCCTATATCTATAAAAACCAGGATGCTGTTAGCCACATGTTCCGTGTTGGAACCGGCTTGGACAGTCAGATTCTTGGGGATTTTGAAATTATCAGTCAGTTAAAAATCGCTTTTAATGAAAGTAAAGCAAACGGAATGGTCAATTCTTTCATGGAACGATTGATTAATTCTGTGATTCAGGCGAGCAAGAAAATTAAAACCGATACTGAAATTTCATCAGGCGCGACTTCAGTTTCTTTTGCTTCAGTCCAGTACATTATCAAAAATGTAAAAGACATTGCAAATAAAAACATCCTGCTTTTCGGAGCCGGAAAAATAGGAAGGAATACCTGTGAAAATTTGGTAAAACATACCAAGCACGAACAAATTACACTAATCAACAGAACTAAAGACAAAGCGGAAAAGCTGGCTCAGAAACTGGATTTAATCGTAAAAGATTATGCCGATTTACAATTAGAATTGCAAAAAGCAGATATTGTTGTTGTAGCAACAGGAGCGCAAAATCCAACAATTGATAAAGCGATTCTAAATCTGAAAAAGCCTTTATTGATTTTAGATTTATCGATTCCGAAGAATGTTCATGAAAACGTGACTGAAGTTGATGGTGTAACTTTGATTCATCTTGATCATCTTTCACAAATCACTGATGAAACTTTGGAGAATCGCAAACTCCATATTCCACAGGCGGAAGCTATTATCGAGGAAATTAAGGAAGAATTCACAGAATGGACAAAAAACAGAAAGTTTGCTCCGACCATTCAGGCTTTAAAAGAAAAACTAAATGCAATCAAAGAAGCCGAACTCAACAAACAACGCAAGAAAAATGCAAAGTTTGATGAAGCTCAGGCCGAATTAATAAGCAGTCAAATCATCCAAAAAATCACCAACCATTTTGTAAATCACCTGAAAGACGGCGACTCAATGGACGAAGGAATTGAATGGATTGAAAAAGTATTCCAATTAGAACAGGAGAAATCATTCTTCTAAGTCTTGCTTTTCAGCATGCAAAAATCAAAACAAAAGTGGCACAAAAAACAATACGCATAGGAACCCGTGACAGCGAATTGGCACTTTGGCAGGCACACACCGTTCAAAAACAACTTCAGGATTTAGGCTATAAAACAGAAATTGTCGCAGTAAAATCGGATGGAGATATTATTCTGGATAAACCACTTTACGAACTCGGAATCACCGGAATTTTTACGAAAACCTTAGACATTGCCATGATAAGTGGCAAAGTTGATATTGCTGTACATTCGATGAAAGACGTACCAACAGCTTTGCCAAAAGGAATCGTTCAGGCAGCAGTTTTGCAGCGTGCCAATGTGTTTGATATTCTGGTTCATAAGGGCAATACAGATTTTCTCAATTCAGAAGCAACAATTGCTACAGGAAGCCTTCGCCGTCAGGCGCAATGGTGGAATAAATATCCAAAACATACAGTTGTCGATTTACGTGGAAATGTGAATACACGTATGCAGAAACTGAAAGACAATGATTGGAACGGAGCCGTTTTTGCCGCAGCAGGGTTGGAACGAATTAATCTAAAACCCAAAGATTTTATCAATTTGGACTGGATGATTCCGGCACCGGCGCAAGGCGCGATGGTTATTGTTGCAATGGAGAATGACAATTTCACAATTGAAGCGGTTTCGCAGTTGAATGATGTCGAAACGGAAATCTGCACACACATTGAGCGTCAGTTTTTGCGAACACTCGAAGGCGGCTGTACAGCACCTATCGGAGCATTGGCAAGCTATAATGAAGATGATGACACGATCGATTTCAAAGGAGTTTTGTTATCAATCGACGGAAAACAAAAACTTGAAACAGATAAGAAAGTCGACATTTCCGAATGGAAGAAATTAGGATTCAATTCGGCTCAGGAAATTTTGAATAATGGCGGCTCAGAGCTGATGGCAGAAATAAAAAGTCAATTAAAGAAATAATGCAGAATCAAATTCGCATACTATCAACAAAGAAGCTTTCGGAAAGACAGAAGCAGCAAATGTTGAATGTGGGTTTTTCAGTTTTTGATGAGGATTTTATCAGCATTCAAAGTAAAAATTTTGACATTGAAAAAATTAATGACTGCTTGATTTTCACCAGTCAAAATGCAGTTGAAAGCGTTCTTAGAAATAAAAAAATTAATGAACTGAAAACCAAAAAATGCTTTTGCGTTGGTGAAAAAACCAAAGAATTGTTAGAAGAAAATGATTTTGAAGTGTTGGTGAATCCAGAATATGCGGCTGAATTGGCGTCGATTATCTGCAATAATTATCCAAAAACCAGCTTTACGTTTTTCTGCGGAAATGTTCGAAGAGATGTTTTGCCTGATGCTTTAAGATTGATGGAAATTAAACTGGACGAAATTGAGGTTTATGAAACCGTTTTAACAACACATAAAATCGATTTCCCGCTTGATGGAATTCTGTTTTTCAGCCCGTCTGGAGTAGAAAGCTATCTGAAGGAAAACAAAATTGAAGACGAAAATTGCTTCTGCATTGGTAACACAACCGCCGAAGCATTAAAATATGTAACACCAAACAGAATCATCGCTAATCAGCCCAATATTGAAAGCGTGATAATGAAATGTATAGAAAATTATAAAAACTAAACTTTGCAAATCTGCTACTATCGCACTTTGCAACTATAAATAAACAATGATTAAAAACGACCTTTTTTTAAGAGCACTGAATAATGAAACTGTAGAACGTCCACCCGTTTGGATGATGCGCCAGGCTGGAAGATACTTGCCGGAATTTCGTGCTTTACGCGACAAATATGATTTCTTCACGCGTTGTGAAACGCCTGAACTGGCAGCGGAAATCACCGTTCAGCCCATCCGAATTGTAAAACCCGATGCTGCGATTTTGTTTTCGGATATCTTAGTCGTGCCAAGAGCAATGGGAATTCACGTCGAATTAAAGGACAATCTTGGACCAATCATTCCCGACCCAATCCGCACAATGGAGCAGGTTGACAAAGTATTTATTCCCAATGTAAATGAAACGCTGGGATATGTTTTTGACGCAATCAAATTAACTAAGGAAATGCTCAACAATGAAGTTCCGCTAATTGGTTTTGCCGGTTCGCCATGGACAATTTTCTGTTATGCCGTTGAAGGAAAAGGCTCCAAAAGTTTTGATACCGCCAAAGGATTTTGTTTTTCAAATCCGGTTGCGGCACATACGTTATTGCAAAAAATTACCGACACAACAATTTTATATTTAAAGGAAAAAGTAAAAGCAGGCTGCAACGCGGTACAAATTTTTGATTCCTGGGGCGGAATGCTGTCGCCAGCCGATTACAACGAATTCTCCTGGAAATATATCAACCAAATCGTTGATGCTTTAGCCGAAGAAACCAAAGTTATTGTCTTCGGAAAAGGCTGCTGGTTTGCGCTGAATGACATGTCAAAATCAAAAGCTTCAGCACTTGGTGTCGACTGGACTTGCTCGCCACGAAACGCGCGCTATCTGTCAGGCGGAAGAATCACTTTACAAGGAAATTTTGACCCAAGTCGTTTGCTTTCTCCAATCCCAACCATCAAAAAAATGGTGCATGAAATGATAAACGAATTCGGCAAAGACAATTATATCGTAAACCTCGGCCACGGAATTTTACCAAACATTCCGGTGGATCATGCCAAGGCATTCGTAGAAGCTGTTAAAGAATATAAATTAGCGTAGCTCAGTTCGGCTACGCCTCGTGTGGGCGTGCCCTCGTCTGAAAGACGAGGTCGGGCTGTTCGCGGTGCATGGCACCTTGCTGCCATCCCTCACGCAAATCCTGCAGAGGAGGATAGATTCGAAACCAAAGAAAAAATGAAAGACAAATTTTATCAATACATACAAAATCTGCAAGACCAAATCTGCTTAGGTCTGGAAGCTGTTGACGGTGTTGCCAAATTCCGTGAAGACCTTTGGGAACGTCCTGAAGGCGGTGGCGGAAGAACCCGTGTGATTGAAAACGGAAAGGTTTTTGAAAAAGGTGGTGTCAACATTTCAGCCGTTCACGGCAAATTACCAGAAACGATGCAGAAGATGTTCAATGTTGGAGAAGCCGATTTTTTTGCGTGTGGCCTGAGTTTGGTTATTCATCCAAAATCACCAATGGTACCTACGGTTCATGCCAACTGGCGCTATTTCGAAATGTATGATGATAATGGAAATGTTATCAATTCATGGTTTGGCGGCGGACAGGATTTAACGCCTTATTATCTGTTTGAA
>DBIH01000285.1 GCA_002296885.1 Flavobacterium sp. UBA807
ACATATTTGCTGTTTGCCACACGCGAAACCGTTGAAATATCTAAACCAACCATATCGGCAACATCTTTCAGAATCATTGGTTTTAACTTGGTTTCTTCACCGTCAAGGAAATATTCACGTTGGAAATGCATGATGGCATTCATCGTCACATAGAGTGTTTCCTGACGTTGGCGGATAGCATCGATAAACCATTTGGCAGAATCGAGTTTTTGTTTGATAAACTGTACTGCATCTTTCTGCTGACTCGATTTATCTTTTGAATCTTTATACGTCTGCAGCATTTCCTGATAATCTTTGGAAATATGTAAAGTTGGCGCATTTCTTCCGTTTAATGAAAGCTCCAGTTCACCATCAACAATCCTAATCGCAAAATCGGGAACAACCTGTTCAATGGTACGATTGCTGCTGTCAAAAGCACCGCCGGGTTTTGGATTTAATTTCTCTATTTCTTCAATGGCTTTTTTGAGTTGCTCTTTTGACACTTCAAAGATTGTCATCAATTTTTCATAATGCTTCTTGGTAAAGGCATCAAATTCATTCTGAATGATATTTATAGCCAGTTCAATCGATTCTGTTGGTGTTTTGTGCCGAAGTTGTAATAATAAGCATTCATGTAAATCTTTAGCACCCACGCCCGGCGGATCTAAATCCTGAATGATATGGAGCATTTTTTCAACGGCTTTTTCATCGGTATAAACACCTTGTGTGAATGCCATATCATCAACGATATCCTGAATATCACGACGCAGATAACCGTCATCATCAATGCTTCCGACTAGAAATTCTGCGATTTCACGTTCTTCGTCCGTAAGCAGGAAAGTGTTGAGCTGATTGATTAAATCCTGATGAAATGTTGTTGCTGCAGCAAATGGAATTTCACGATTTTCATCGTCTTCGCTGTAATTGTTTGCCTGAAGCTTATAATCCGGAATTTCGTCATTGCTCAAATATTCGTCGATGTTGATTTCGTCGGTATCAATGTTTTCGCTTCCTGCAAGATCATCTAAATCATCATTGTTGTCAAACTCATCATTTTCATACAGTTCCTGCTCTTCATCCCGACCGGTTTCCAAGGCCGGATTTTCTACCAATTCCTCTTTCAGTCGTTGCTCAAATGCCTGTGTAGGCAATTGTATCAACTTCATCAACTGGATTTGCTGAGGGGATAGTTTTTGTGATAATTTAAGATTTAGAAATTGCTTAAGCATAATCTCATCTATTAAAACTCTGCGTTTTGTGGTGTTCTTGGGAAAGGAATTACGTCGCGGATATTGGTCATTCCGGTTACGAATAATACCAGTCTTTCAAATCCAAGCCCGAAACCCGAATGCACTGCCGAACCGAATCTTCGGGTATCCAGATACCACCAAAGTTCTTCTTCGTCTATTCCGAGTGCTTTCATTTTTTCAACCAAAACATCATAACGCTCTTCTCTTTGCGAACCACCAACGATTTCTCCAATTCCAGGGAAAAGGATATCCATGGCACGAACTGTTTTTCCGTCTTCGTTCAAACGCATGTAAAATGCTTTGATGTTTGCCGGATAATCGAACAAAATTACCGGACATTTAAAGTGTTTTTCAACTAAGAATCGTTCGTGCTCCGATTGTAAATCGGCACCCCATTCGTTGATGATGTATTGAAATTTCTTCTTCTTATTCGGAGTTGACTCTCTTAAAATATCAATAGCCTCAGTGTAGGAAACACGTTTGAAGTTGTTTTCCAAAACAAAGTTCAGTTTTTCCAATAATGTCATTTCGCTTCTTTCCGCCTGCGGTTTTGATTTTTCTTCTTCCAATAAACGACTTTCAAGAAATTTCAAATCTTCAGAGCATTTATCCATGGTATATTTAATTACATACTGGATAAAATCTTCAGCCAAATCCATATTGTCATCCAAATCATTGAAAGCCACTTCAGGTTCAATCATCCAGAATTCTGCCAGGTGACGTGAAGTATTTGAATTTTCTGCTCTGAATGTTGGCCCGAAAGTGTAGATCTGACCCAAAGCCATCGCGAAAGTTTCCCCTTCAAGCTGTCCTGAAACAGTAAGGTTCGTGTGCTTTCCGAAGAAATCTTTTTTGTAATCGATATTGCCTTCTTCAGTTCTTGGAAGATTGTCCAATGGGAGTGAAGTTACCTGGAACATTTCTCCGGCACCTTCCGCATCAGCACCAGTGATTACAGGCGTATTCACATATACAAATCCTTTTTCCTGAAAATATTGATGCACTGCAAAAGCCAATACCGAACGCACTCTCATAATCGCACCAAACGCATTGGTACGAACTCTCAAGTGTGCATTTTCTCTAAGGAATTCCAATGAATGTTTCTTTGGTTGCATTGGAAATTTCTCTGCATCCGAATCTCCCAAGATTTCCAATTTAGAAACCTGGATTTCATATTTTTGGCCTTTCCCCTGGCTTTCCACCAAAGCTCCAGTTACCGAAACAGCAGCTCCGGTTGTGATTCTTTTTAAAGTTTCTTCAGGCGTGTTTTCAAAATCAACCACACACTGAATATTATTAATTGTTGAACCATCGTTCAACGCAATAAATTGATTGTTTCTAAAAGTTCTTACCCAACCTTTTGCATTTACCTCCGGAATTGTTGTTCCGCTGCTTAGTAAGCTTTTAACTTTTGTATGTTTCATTTTTAATATTAGATTTTAAATGTTAGATATTAAATATTTAAAATTTGATATTTAATATTTAAGATTGCAAATATAAATTATTCTTCTTCTGTATTTTCGTCAATTTCTTCGTTGTTGTCACGGTAAAGATTGATGCTTGGTTCTTCCTCCGTTAACTCTTTTTTGGTCAGTTTCTTTTTGCCACTCCAACCTTCAGTAGTTAAAACCAATGCCGGAAGCACAACCAAGTTAGCAAACATAGCAAAGGTTAGTGTTACCGAAATCAATCCGCCAAGGGCAATTGTTCCTCCAAAACTTGATAATGTAAAGATGGCAAATCCAAATATTAAAACCACTGATGTATAGAATGTACTAACGCCGGTTTCGTGCAGGGCGCTAATAACCGCCTTCTGGATTTTACCGCCATTCTGAATTAAGTCATGACGGTATTTTGCCATGAACTGAATGGCATTATCTACCGAAATTCCGAATGCAATGCTGAACACCAGAATCGTTGATGGTTTCAACGGAATACCGAAATAACCCATAAGACCCGATGTAATGCAGAGCGGAAGAATGTTAGTCGTAACAGAAGCAAAAATCATTTTCCACGAGCGGAACATATACGCCATCAATAAAGCAATCAGAAGAATAGCAAATATCAGCGATTCAATCAGATTTCCTACCAAATAAGTTGTTCCTTTTTGGAATACCAACGCTTTACCGGTTAAAGTAACATTATAGCGGTCGGGAGGGAAAATCTTATCAATTCGGGTATGTAATTTTTTTTCAATCTTGGCCATTTCTTCGGTTCCAATATCTTTCATGAAAGTAGTGATTCGGGCATATTGTCCCGTTTTATCTACATAACTTTTCATCAGATTATCTTTGGAACCTTTGGTCGCGTTTTTGGCATACGAAAGAATAAAAGCTTGCTCCTGAGAATTCGGTAAATCATAATATTCCGGGTTTCCGTTATAGAAAGCCTGCTTCGAATATTTCACAAGATTCACAATGGAAACCGGTTTAGAAAGTTCAGGAATACTATCAATTGTGTTTTGCAATTCATCCATTTTCCGCAAAGTAGACGATTTCATTACCCCTTTTTTGCGTTTGGTATCAATCATGATTTCCAATGGCATCACCCCGTTGAATTCCTTTTCGAAGAACAGAATGTCTTTAAAAAATGAAGCGCTTTTTGGCATTTCACCAATCAAACTTCCCGAAACTTTCATCTGTGAAACTCCTATGACACTGAAAACAAGCAGCAATCCGTATATAGCGTAAATTAGGTTTCGTTTGAATTTTACATGTCTTTCAACCCAATTCAAAATTGATGAAAGATAGTTTCTGCTCAAATGATTCAGGTGTTTTTCCTTTGGCAACGGCATAAAACTGTACACAATCGGTACCACCATCAAAGTCAGAAGGTAGACAGATATTACGTTGATTGAAGTCACCAGTCCAAATTCGTAAAGCAGATCATTTCCGGTAATCATGAAGGTCGCAAAACCAATCGCCGTGGTCACATTGGTCATCAATGTAGAGACGCCGATTTTGGAAATCACACGTTGTAAAGCTTTCGCCTGATTTCGGTGCGTTTTAATTTCCTGCTGGTATTTGTTAATCAGGAAAATACAGTTTGTGATTCCGATTACGATGATTAATGGCGGAATGATTGCCGTTAAAATGGTGATTTTGTAATGAAATAGCCCAAGTGTTCCAAACGACCACATCACACCAACAATCAATATGCAGATTGAAATGAATGTTGCACGGTGCGAGCGGAAAAACAAAAAGAAAATCAGCGAAGTGATGAACAATGCAGCTCCAATAAACAGTCCGATTTCCCCTTTCATGTTGTCGGTGTTGATGGTTCGGATGTAAGGCATGCCCGAAACTTTCAGATCGATTCCCGTTGTTTTTTCAAACTTGTTAACTTCCGGAACAAGGACATTCAGAATGAATTCTTTTCGGATAGGTGAGTTGACAACCTTTTTGTTGATGTATATTGCAGAGCGGATACTTCCAGATTTTTTGTTGAAAAGCAAACCTTCATAAAAAGGCAAATCGTTAAAAAGCTGTCTTTTGATTTCTTTCAGATAAGCCGGATCAACCGTTTTTTTCTGGTCGAGCAAAGGAACCAGTTCAAACTTTTCGAGCGTATCGTTTTTTTGTAATTTCTTTAAATCATTCAGCGAAACAACCAATTCAACCTCTTTGTGAGATTTCAAACTGGTCATTAGTTCATTCCACGCTTTATAAGCTTTTGGTGTGAAAAACCTATTGTCTTTGATTCCGATTACAACCAAATTTCCTTCTTCACCAAAAATGTTCAGGAATTGAGTATAATCTTTATTTGCCTGATGATTCTTCGGAAGTAAGTTGGCTTCGTTGTAGGTCATTCCAACGTTTTTCCACTGCATTGCAAAGAAAAAGGTCAGCAGGACAATTCCAATGCTGATCGCTATTCTGTTCCTTAGAATAATCCCAGCAATAAATTCCCAAAAACCGGCTTTAATTTTCTTCTTCATCCTTAGTATAAAAACGGTTGCAAAGGTAATTAAAACCACTAAAAAAGGGAAGCCTTTTGAAAAAGATTTCTTTAATTTATAACGGATTAAATGATGAAGTTTAAATAATTGTTAATAGCCCGAAAAAAATTAAAAAAATACATTGCTTTTTAGCATCTTTGTAAGCATAAGCACAACTTTTTTAGATGAGAAATTTAAAAAACACTTTATTCTATTTATTCGTTATAGGTGGTTTCACTACTTTGATGTACTGGACACTTGAACAGGGAAGATTGTTAGAAGTGGGCAGGAAAATTGTTTCTCCAACTTCCAATGACAGCCAATGGGTTCAGTTTCTCTCTTCGCTTTTTCACAATTTACAGCATCCGTTAGCACTTTTGCTTTTCCAAATCATAACAATTGTCCTTGTTGCGAGGATTTTTGGCTGGATTTTCAGAAAGATTGGACAGCCATCAGTTATCGGTGAAATCATAGCCGGAATTGTTCTTGGTCCATCGCTTTTCGGATTGTATTTTCCCGATTTAAAAGAATCACTTTTCCCATCGGATTCCTTAGGTAATCTTCAGTTATTAAGTCAGGTTGGATTGATACTCTTCATGTTTGTAATCGGAATGGAACTCGACCTGAAAGTTTTGAAAAACAAAGCTAATGAAGCAGTTGTAATCAGTCACGCCAGTATTGTAATTCCGTTTGCACTCGGAATAGGATTGTCTTATTTCATTTATCATGAATTCGCGCCAGCCGGAGTAGAATTTTTATCATTTAGCCTTTTCATGGGAATTGCTATGAGCATCACAGCGTTTCCGGTTTTAGCACGAATTGTACAGGAACGGGGCATTCACAAAACCCGACTGGGAACTATCGTTATCACATGTGCGGCAGCCGATGATATTACAGCCTGGTGCATTTTAGCCGTAGTTATTGCAATCGTGAAAGCAGGAAGTTTTGTCAGCTCGTTATATGTTATCGGATTAGCTATTGCCTATGTTGTACTGATGCTTCTGGTCGTAAAGCCATTTTTAAAGAGGATTGGGGATTTGTATGGGCAAAAGGATAATATTAAAAAATCGGTTGTTGCCATATTTTTTCTGACACTTATTGTATCGTCATATCTGAGTGAAATTATTGGAATCCATGCTTTATTTGGAGCGTTTATGGCTGGAGCCATCATGCCGGATATCACCAAATTCAGAAATGTTTTTATCGAAAAAGTAGAAGACGTTTCGGTGATTTTATTGCTGCCGCTTTTCTTTGTTTTCACTGGTTTGCGAACAGAAATAGGATTGATAAACGAACCTTATTTATGGAAAGTTACCGGATTTATAATCCTTGTAGCGGTAGCCGGAAAGTTTTTCGGGAGTGCTTTGGCAGCAAAATTTGTTGGACAAAACTGGCGTGATAGTCTGGCAATTGGTGCTTTGATGAATACGCGCGGTTTGATGGAGTTAGTCGTGCTGAACATTGGTTACGAACTTGGTGTGCTTTCTCCAAAAGTATTTACCATGATGGTAATCATGGCATTGGTTACAACTTTTATGACAGGTCCTGCTTTGGATATTATCAATTTTGTATTTAAGACTAAAGATGCTATCATTCCTTCCGAGGTTAAAAAGAGTTCCGATTTTAACATCCTGATTTCTTTCGGGAATAATGAAAAAGGAAAGTCATTACTGCGTCTGGCAAACAGCCTTATCAAAAAACAAAGCAATACCTCTAATGTAACAACGATGCATCTGACGGTCAGCGACGAAATGCATGCCTATAATCTGGAGGAATATGAAAAAGAAATTTTCAAGCCTATTGTAAATGAATCTAAAAAATTAGAGCAACCGATAACGACTATTTACAAGGCAACCAATGATATGGAGACAGATATTGCAGATATTGCCCATGAAGGGAAATACGATTTGGTTTTGGTAGGTCTGGGGAAATCTATCTTTGAAGGAACTATTTTAGGGAAAGTACTTGGATTTACCACACGGATCATCAATCCGGACAGGCTGTTGGATAAGTTTAAAGGAAAAGAAGGATTGTTTCAAAATTCACCTTTTGATGACCGAACACGTTTGATCATTTCAAAAACCAAAACGCCATTAGGCATTTTAATCGACAAGGATTTAAAATTGATTGACAAAGTCTTTGTTGGGATTTTTAGTGTTGGCGATGTTTTCCTGATTGATTATGCTCAAAAATTGATATATAATAATAATTCGCAAGTCACAATCCTTGACAATAATCAACACAGCAAAAACAATTTTATTGTTGAGAATGCATTGTCGGCGGTTGAGCAAAATTATCCCAACAACATCGAGGTTTTTCATCCCGATCAACTAAATAAGCCCTTCTTGCAAAGACAGGATTTGATGATTTTTAGTCTGGAGACCTGGAAAAAGCTAATCGATGATGAGGTTTCATGGTTAAGTGATATCCCTTCGGTTTTGATTATAAAGCCGTAATTAAAATCCAAAATCAAATACAAAACTCAATTTAACCGCGAGATTATCTTCAAAACGTGACAATTGATTTGGACCATATCTGTAAAAACCTGTTAAACCAAAACCTTTATAGATTTGATTGAGCTCAATACCCGATTCAAAAAAACCTTTATCCAGAGTTTTGTAATCAATTCCGATATGGCGTTCAGGATGCTGTAAATTTCCCCAAGCCATTCTTGTTACTAAAACTAATGAAGGTTTGACTTTTTTGAACAGCTCGACTCTTTTAAAACCATGCTTAAACTGAAGCATCAGGAATTCACTCGAAAAGAATTCGTTGAAGTACATGGTTTCAAAACTGTTTTTACCGGCAATGGTTATACGTTGAATTAGATTATCCTTAGTTAAATTATTCGGCGAGGTGTTGTATAAATGAGTTATCGGAAGCGCTCCAAAAGCATAACCTGCCTGAACCAAGACAGCCGATTTCTGTCCGTTCAGGTATTTTTTTTCATACTCAATGCGGGCATCAATTTTTCCAAAATCAAAATCATTGTCAAAGAAATTGGGCAAGGATTTGGTAAACTGAAAAGCAAATCTCGGATAACGTTTTTCAAATTCAACTTTACCATTTGGCGTCTGCATAAAATCGCTGAACGGATTCCATTGTATCGAAAACATAGCGGTTGACATTGTAAAATCCTTATACAAATGGTTGTCATAGTTGAATGTGTAATTGAATAAAGGTACAATTTCGCTGTGCGTCAACTGCCAAACGGTTTCCGTTTTCGGAATGATTTTAGTCTCAAGATAACCACGCCATGTTTTATGATTATAGAAAGTACTAACGTTGATTGGCCTTGGATCATATAATTTGAAAACCCTTTTATCTGTTGCAAAAGAAGTACTCGCAATCTCCCGAACGTCATCAGTATAAGAACCTCCTATCCACGTATTGGAGAAATTGCCAATCCTGACTGCCGCACCTAAATTGTATTTGATGGTTTCATCTTTTAAACCATAAGCTGTGTAACCTTCAAGCCGTGCCTTTCTGGAAAATAAATCATTGGTTATGCCACCAATTCCAAGTCGGAATCCTTCAAAATTATTATAGCTCAGAAGATATCTCAAATCAAAATCAAACGGGCCAAAAGGCATATAACCATTAATTATTTTTCGGCCAAACCTGATTTTTTTCTCAATTTTTTGCTTGGTAATTATGCTGTCAAGTGCAATATAAGTTCTTTGGCTCCGCAAGTCCAGACTATCAATTCGGTTTTGGTTCCAAAAAGCATCATCTCTTTTGATCGCATTGTCTTTTATCTCGATGGCTACTGAAGATTTCCTGATTTTCAGACTGGGATTGATTTCTAAATCAAAAGCATGCATTTCCGATGAAAGATAAGTGTAATCTGATGCGCTTTTTTTCGAATTTGTTTCATCGTCTTCAGCATTAAATTCGATTCTCCCGCCCAAAATTTTTGTTGGCTCTTTGCTTTTTCCTTTTACGATTTTAAAGTTTTTGCGAATTGGGAACCAAATTTTCTCATCTGGCAAATAAGCGAATTCATGAATTCCGGTTATATCCAAAACACCACGAATCCGCATCACAGCTTTAGCAATGGCATAATTTTCTTTGTCTACGTAAAGCAATCCTTCCAATCCTTTTCGGCTGAGCTTGTTTTTGAAATACAATACATAAATTTCTCGGTTATCGATGGAAGTTGTGTCGAGGATTTTATAACGATATTCCTTCAGTGCTGTATTGGAAATCGGGCTTTTGTATTTGGTTTCAAAAAGTTCATATTTATCGTCATAAATAGAAAAAGACTGAAGGCTGAATCCTAAAAACTCATAAATAGGTTCTTTAAAGCCTGCCATTTTTGTTCCCAAAATGGTTTCCTTCAAAATTGGTTTTTCAAATTGAAACTGCGACACTTTTTCGGTCAGGAATAAATGCTGCTTTTCAATTAATTTCCTGAATTTATAATCCGACGAATCTATTTTGGCAATTTTATCCTTAGTGATTTCATTGACGAACAACGTGTCAATTCTGCCGGCAACAGAATCAGGATTGGCAGTTACGAGTAATTTGTTATAGGATTTGAATTGAAAACTGTGCAGTTTTTTTTGTGGATTGTTATTCTTCTTTTGCTCGATGACTTTGCCAATAATTTCGTTGGCACGATTTACATTTGAAATGGCAACTTCTTTTAGCACATCAACTTTTGGCGAAAGCAAAATGTTGTAAAAGGATTTTATTTCAAAAAGAGAAATGGTTTTCGTGTCGAAACCTACATAGGAAACTGTCAGTGTTTCGGGTTGTTCAGGTAATAGAAAATGAAACTTTCCGTCAACATCAGAAATGGTTGAAATGCCTTTTTCGGTTTTAATGGTAGCAAACGGCAGCGGTTTTTTGTTTTCGAAATTCCTGATAATTCCATTGACCTGAAATTGTGCCTGAAGCGACAACGTAAAGAATAAAAACAATAAGGGTAGTTGTTTCATCAGAAAGTATTGGCACAAAAGTATTTGACAAAAATAGGCATAAAAAAATCCGTCTCGATACATCAAAACGGATTTTTAATATTGAATTAACAAAGTTACACTTTCATGATTTCGGCTTCTTTAGTCGCCAAATGCTCATCAACTTTTCGGATGAAACCATCGGTTAATTTTTGGATATCTTCTTCTGCCGATTTGCAGATGTCTTCCGAAGTGCCTTCTTTTTCTAATTTCTTGATTTCAGTATTGGCATCTTTACGCGCATTTCGGATACTGATCTTAGCATCTTCTGCTTCTGCTTTAGCCTGTTTTACCAAGTCACGTCTTCTTTCTTCTGTTAACGGCGGAACGCTTATGATGATGTTTTCGCCATTGTTCATCGGGTTGAAGCCAAGATTCGCAACCATGATTGCTTTTTCAATAGTTTGCAACATGCTTTTTTCATAAGGCTGAATGGTGATTGTTCGTGCATCAGGAGTGTTCACATTGGATACCTGTGAAAGCGGTGTTTGAGAACCGTAGTAGTCTACAAAAACACTTCCCAACATTTGTGGAGAAGCTTTTCCGGCGCGAATATTTAAAAATTCTTTTTCTAAATGCGCAATCGAACCCGTCATTGATTCTTTTGTACTGTCTAAAATAAATTCTATTTCTTCCATTTCTTTTTTAGATTGTTAGATTTTCAGACTTCTTAGAATTTATTAGATAAAATATCTAACAATCTAAGCAGACTAAGATGTCTATATTTTAACAACGGTTCCTATGTTTTCACCGCTGCAGATTTTCATTAAGTTTCCGCGTTTATTCATATCAAAAACAACAATCGGCAAAGCATTTTCCTGACTTAGGGTGAATGCTGTCGAGTCCATGACATTTAATCCTTTTTTGATCACATCATCAAAAGTAATGCTGTCATATTTTACCGCATTTGGATTTTTCTCCGGATCCGAATCATAAATTCCGTCAACACGTGTTCCTTTCAAAATCACATCGGCATGAACTTCAACACCACGAAGAACCGCTGCTGTATCAGTTGTAAAATATGGGTTACCGGTTCCCGCACCGAAGATAACAATTCTTCCTTTTTCAAGATGGCGTACAGCTCGTCTTTTGATATAAGGTTCGGCAATTGCTTCAATTTTCAGGGCCGTCTGCAAACGTGTCAGCATTCCTTTGTCTTCTAAGGCACCCTGCAACGCCATTCCGTTGATAACCGTAGCAAGCATTCCCATATAATCGCCCTGAACTCTGTCCATACCATTGCTGGCTCCTGCAACTCCTCTAAAAATATTTCCACCACCAATAACGATGGCAATTTCAACACCTTTATCATGGATTTCTTTAATTTCATCGGCATACTCAGCAAGACGTTTTGGGTCAATTCCGTATTGTCTGTCGCCCATTAAAGCTTCACCACTCAGTTTTAGAAGAATTCTTTTGTATTTCATTACTCGTTGTTATTGTTTTTTATTTGTGTAATGCTGTCGCTTCGCTCGAGTCATTTATTCTGAATTTATTTCAGAATCTTATTTTAAGATTCTGTTTTTAGTGTTGCAAATATAAACATATTCTGTTTTTATTTGTAAAAGTAAAGAGGATTAAAAGACTGTAAGGTTAATTCCCAAACTCAGACTCCCTATTTTATCTTTACCGTTTTTAGTGAATCCGTATTGGCAAAGCTCAATGTAAAAACCTACATCACCTTCTCCACTTTCAATTCCCAGACTAATCTTTTGAAAATCGCCCGACAATCCTCTTCCCAAAGCAAATGATTTTCCGTATCCGGGTTCAACATAGATTCTTAAATCCTCACCAACTTTTGGGGCTAATTTTATAGTTGCAAATAGGGGTGCAACGACAAGGCATTCGTTGGCTTTCCAATCAATTCCAAGATTAGCTCCAAGAGAAAGCCATTTATGAAGATGTGTTCCAACTCCGAATCTGCCGCTTAGTCCATCCGGTAAAAAGAAAGGTTCTTTTTCTCCGGAGTATTGATCAACTTCACCATGATGCTGGTTTACTCTTAAGGGCGTTGACAAATAGAAAGTCTTATAAATGTATGATGATTCATCGTCATCAGATTTATCTTTGCTTTCTTTTGTTTGTGCAAAACCAATTTGGCAGACAAATACAAAGAGCAATAAAATATTAGCTTTCATTTTTCTCAAATTCTTCCGGCGTAATTCCATTTTCAACTGAATAATCACCAATTTTTGTTCGTCGTAAAACCGATAAATATGCTCCTGAATTTAATGCTTCCCCAAAATCAAAAGCTAACGAACGGATATAAGTTCCTTTGCTGCAAACCACACGGAAATCAATTTCAGGCAAAGCGATTCTGGTGATTTCAAATTCATGAATTGTTGTTTTTTTGGAAGCAATTTCTACTTCTTCACCAGCGCGAGCATGTTCGTATAATCGCTTTCCGTCTTTTTTTATAGCCGAAAAAACAGGCGGTTTCTGGTCGATTTCACCCAAAAAATTTTTAACAGTTTCCTGAATAAATTCGGGCGTAAGATGTTCTGTTGGAAAAGTTGCATCAACTTCGGTTTCTAAATCATACGAAGGTGTCGTTGCACCAACAGTAAAGGTTCCGGTGTATTCTTTTGCCTGCCCCTGAATTTCAGTAATTCGTTTTGTAAATTTTCCGGTACAGATAATAAGCAAACCCGTTGCCAAAGGGTCTAAAGTCCCCGCATGTCCAATTTTGAATTTCTTAGGAAGGTTGTATCGACGTTTTAAAATATATTTCAGTTTGTTCACCGCCTGAAACGAAGACCATTTTAGTGGTTT
>DBIH01000208.1 GCA_002296885.1 Flavobacterium sp. UBA807
AGCCACAGATTGCTGGAAAAGCAGATGCCCATTTCTTTGTTTATAAGGAGATAAAGGGCGATACAATAAAGACCAATATCCGCAAACTATCGCAGGAAGAACGTATCACCGCCATTGCTCAGATGCTGAGTGGCGAGAAACCTACTGCGGCTGCTTTGGAGAACGCAAAAGAGATGGTGGGGAATTAGTAGAGGAGAGCACAGGGGAGAATGCGAATAAGGAGGTATGGCAGCAGGGAAAGGAAAGATACAATTAAACAGTCCTGTCAGAAAGAGCAGGTCTCTAATATGGGTGTTTTTAAGTTTATAGTATTTCTTATTATTTTTTCAGTAATGGCCATTGCTGGTATTGCCAGTTACCGGTGGCTGAATGGCAAGATCATGGCCAGCGAAAAACTGGGGGGTGTTGTTGGGCATGCATTACTGCTGATACTTCTAAATCTTGCCATTTTAATTGGTGGTTCCTTTATGCTGATCTATCTGTATCAATTTCTTTTTTCTACTGAATAGCACTTTTCATGCGGTTATTATTGCTTAATCCTGTCGTGTATTTTTTCTATATAGCAGTAGCCGCTATTCCAGCCTATTTCATGAATCGTTTGTTGTTGAAGGCAATTCGTCCGAGGGAGTCGGGCTGGCGGTTGGCTATCTATTTTCTGACAGTCTTGTTTCTGGCTTTTTCCTATACTGCCTTGATATCGTTTATTCTTTTTAAATGGGTATGGCCGTTAAAAACGCGCTTCTAACTCTTTCATTTATCTCTTCTGGTTCACCTTTTTGATTCGGAAAGATTGCTGAATTCTTTATAGAGCTTGAAAGTAATTTTTGTCTGCCTATCACATTAGGGAATCGAAAATTAATATTTGAAAACCAGCTTTACTCATATTATGAAAACGCCTGATGATTGATGTTGTTTCCAGGATATGCCTGGAATTTATGTCCCCTGATTTTTATCCGGCATCAAAATGTTGTTGAACTGAGATTTTATAACCCTGAAGGCAGAATATCCCCATTTCCACCAAAGTCCTTAATTTTACCCGCCTTTTCGAATGAGTCAGGCTTAAGAAATTGAAAATCGTAGCCGATGCCAAAATCAGTTAACCGGCTATAGAGATTTTCAAATTCTCAAATTTTCAAATCAAATTATTTTTCCACAATCAGTATTTCAACACGGCGGTTTTCGTCTTCTTCCTGTGGTGTTTTTTCAGGAATTGGATGTATTGGTCGTGAAGTTCCATATCCTTTGAAGGTCATTCGTTTTCTGTCAATTTTACTTCGGAGTAAAAAATTATAGATTGCTCTGGCTCGTGCTGTAGAAACATCATTCACATCACCAACCGTCTGACAACAGATATGTCCCTGAATTTCAATTTTGAGCTTGGGGTTTTCTTCCATGGCGCAACGCAAATCGATTAATGTGGGCTGTGATTTGGGCACGATGCGTGCCGAATTGTTGAAGAAATAAATATTGGGAAGCGTGATGGTTTCCCCTATTTTAGAACCTTTTATTTTTTTGGTAAGTTCGCTTTCCACAATTTTAGGTTCAGGTTCTTTATAAAAAATAGTAACTTTCCTGTTTTCGGCCTGGACTTTAGATTGCTTAAATTCTTTTCCGTAGGCAATTTTTTCTAAATCCTTATTGAATTTTATTTCGCTTTTATCCAATAGCTCCTGAACATTCTCGATACGCCTTTCCGCTAATTTTTTATTGTAGTTTTTGGTATCGATGCTGTCGCAATAGCCTAATAGTTTTGTTATCTCAACATCTTTGTTTTTGGCGATCCATTCGTTGATTTCGAGAATAGAAGCCTGATTTGGAAAATCTTTGTTGAAGTCGAAAAACACTTCTATTTGTTTTTGGCTGTAGCCAAAAAAGGAAACAAACAGTGCTATGTAAAGAAATACTTTTTGCATATTAATTTTCGACTATTAAAATTTCAACCCTGCGATTGGCAGCACGTTCAATTTCATCTTTTTCAGGGATTGGATAAATTGGGTCAGTGCTTCCGAATCCCTTATAGGATAATCTTGATTTACTGATATCATTTGCCACCAAAAAATTATAGATTGCTTTCGCTCTTTGTGTAGACAAATCGGTACGATCAACAGGCATACAGCACAAATGTCCCTGAATCTCTATCTTTAAAGTTGGATTGTTTTGAAGCACCAACAGCAATTCATATAATTTTCCACGTGATTCATTAACTACCGCAAAGGTGTTGATTACGAAATTCAGGTTATCTATTTTGAGTTTTTCGCCTGTTTTAGCATGTTCGACTTTTTTCATGAATTCCCGATCGAGTTTGAATTCGGATTTGGTTCCGTTTGGATTTTCAAAAACCATTTTTTCGGGATATTCAATCTCAGGTTTGGGTTTCACTTCAACAACTTCTTTTTTGATTCCCAATATCTCATCTTCGCGGGCTAAATCTTTTTCAAGAATGTAATAGATGATAACTTTTCTGTTTTCTGCTTTGTTTGGTGATTGATTGAAGCTTTCACCAAAACTTCTGGTTTTGAAATCCTCTCTTGTCTTTATTTTAGTTTTGACTGTATTGAAAATAAAGTTTACTCTTTTTTGGGCTAAGGTGTCATTGAAGCCGTTGGTTCCGTCTTCATCAGTAAATCCATGTATGGCAACAATCTTATTGTTTTTGTTTTCAGCAATCCAAGTATCAAGTCTATTGGCTTCTTTTGGGGTGAGTTCAAATTTGTTGCTGTCAAAATACAAGGTGAATTTTTCCTGCGCCTTACAGGTAATCGTTAAAAGTAATAGTAAAATAAAAGTGCAGTAGGTTTTCATATCTTAAATATAACGAAAGTTATGAAAAAATAGTATTTACAGGTAAAAAATAAAGCCAATATATGCAGAAAAAAATTACATTTGCAAGCTAAAAAATTAACAATGAAACAATTATTACTATTTTCTTTTATGTTTGTTGGGCTTACAGCCAGCTCGCAGTCGGTGATACAGTCCGTCAATTCGGGAAGTATTATTGCTTCAAACAGTTCGGTTTCCGTTGGTGAAATTGTGGTTGTTCCAACAAGTCAGACACAATCGAGTTCGGGGATTATCGGAATTTTGACGCAAACCCAGCTTGAGGTTCAGCATCTGGAGATCGGCGCTAAGATTACGGTGTATCCAAACCCGACAACTTCAACAGTTTTCTTTCAAACAGATACGAATCTGACGGATGAAAAGGTTTCGGTTTTTAATTTATCGGGACAATTAATTTCTGAAAAAAAGATTACATCTGACAATGCATTGGATTTATCTGAGCTGTCTACAGGAATGTATTTAATCCAATTCACAAACAAAAACATCAATTCATTTAAAATCATTAAACACTAATATGAAAAAACTATTACTATTATCTGCACTTTTTATTTCATTCCTGACATTTGCGCAAGTTCCACAGGGAATATCGTATCAGGCTATTGCCTTAAACGGTTCAGGAACACCGGTTGTGAGTTCAAACGTTAGAGTGAAACTTTCTATCCTTGATTCTTCGGCATCGGGAACCATTTTATATTCAGAAACACAATTAAAAACTACCAATGCACAAGGATTATTCAATCTTGTGATTGGTCAGGGGACATTGGTTTCGGGAGCTTTTAATTCTATCAACTGGGGAACAAATTCAAAATTCCTTAAAGTTGAAATGGATGCAACTGGGGGAACAACCTATGCAACAGTTGGAACTACTCAATTACTTTCTGTTCCTTATGCTTTAGCAGCAGACAGCTTAGTAACATCGGCAGGAGAAGGGATTACTTTGGTTTCACCAAACGGAACACCTTACCAATTGACTGTTGACAATAGCGGTAATTTATCATTGCCTACTTCAGGGTCAACCGGGACAACTCCAAGTCAGTTGTTTTTGTATGGGACTTTTAATAGTTTTAATCCATCCACTTCATTATTATTTAATAATACTGGTGAGATTTTTTATGGATTTAAATATTTAACCTCAGGAAGCCAGTTAAAATTTTTAGCGGATAATAATGCGAGTGCCACAGTTTATGGACTGAATGCATCACAGGATTTGGCTGTTGGTGGGAGTGCTTATACAGTTTCTTCAAATGGTTATTATTTCATAGAAGTTTATCATTATGATAGTAATCCTATGACATTTAGTACAGTAGCATTTGCCCCAGTGTTATATCAAAACTGTACCGCTATTAATCCGACATACAATACAGGAACAAATACTTTTTCTTTTACAGTTAATGGGGTTACAACCAGTAACAACGCATTTTTATTTGATTTTCCTTCTGTTTCGGGATCTTCGAGCTGTGGAACTTATGGAGATTTCCTATCAGATGGTTCTCTTGAAGTATTTGGGACTACGATATCGTTTCCAGGTGTTACAACCACACCAAAAAATTTCAGAGTTGATTTGATAATTAACTTTAATGGTTCAGCCAACTATACCGTTACTCAGATATAATTCAATATATATTTAAAAAGAAAAAAACTAAAATTTTCCGTAAGGAAAATTTTGGTATTTTTCCTATTCTTTGAACTGTCCAATATATGAAAAGATCTTGATGCGAAGCCCAATACGCGAAGCGTATTAGTACCTAATCCATTTTGGAATTTTAATTCAATCTTTTTTTCAAAACCTTTCATTCTTTTCTCTTTACTTTTCCTTTTTTTTTCTA
>DBIH01000109.1 GCA_002296885.1 Flavobacterium sp. UBA807
TGAAAATCAACATTACCAGTTTATTTTTACTTCTTTCAATTTGCATATTTGGTCAAAAGAATTACCATCAGTATGTGAATCCGATGATTGGAACCGGAGGTCACGGTCATACCTATCCCGGTGCTACTGTTCCGTTCGGAATGGTGCAGCTCTCACCCGATACTCGAATTGATGGAAGCTGGGATGGTTGTTCAGGTTATCATTATTCAGACAACACGATTTATGGATTTTCACATACGCATCTTAATGGTACCGGTTGTTCCGATTTTGGGGATATTATGCTGATGCCGACTATGGGGGAAACAAGTCAGAATCCTAAAGAATATAACTCAACTTTTTCACACAAAAACGAAAAAGCAAGTGCAGGATTCTATTCAGTGAAACTCGATAAATACAATATTGACGTTAGGTTGACAGCTTCAACAAGAGTAGGATTCCACGAATACACTTTCAACAAAGCAGGTAAGGCAAATATTGTTCTCGACCTTAACCATAGAGATAAATTATTGGATGGTGATATTTATATTATAAACGACCGAACTGTTCAGGTTTTTCGTAGAAGTGAAGCTTGGGCAAAAGACCAGTATGTTTATGCTCAGATTGAATTCAATGTCCCAATGAAAGTTACAGACAGCAGGGGCAACAGACATTATGATGAAATTCCGGCAAATCATTATATTGGCGGAACGGAAGCGGCGGTTAGTTTCTCCAAATTTGTTAAAAAAGGAGAAAAGATTTTGGTAAAAGTGGCGCTTTCGCCAACAGGTTATGAAGGTGCCAAATTGAATATGTCAGAAATTAAAGGCTGGGATTTCAACAAAGTAAAACAAAGCGCTGAAATGCTTTGGGACAAACAATTATCGAAAATTGAAATTTGGGAAAGCAAAAAAGATAAATTAACTGTTTTCTACACCGCTTTATACCACACCATGATTCAGCCGAACATCGCGCAGGATATTGATGGAAAATATCGTGGGAGAGACAACCAAATTCATAAGGCCGAAGGATTTGATTACTATTCGGTTTTCTCGCTTTGGGATACGTTTAGGGCGGCTAATCCATTATATACTTTGATTGAAAAGAAACGTACTGCCGATTTTATCAATACATTTTTAATGCAATACGAACAAGGCGGAAGGCTGCCGGTTTGGGAATTGGCCTCGAATGAAACCGATTGTATGATTGGGTATCATTCGGTTTCCGTTATTGCAGATGCTATGGTAAAGGGGATCAAAGGATTTGATTATGAAAAAGCATTTGAAGCAGCAAAACATTCCGCCATGCTAGACCATTTGGGTTTGGATGCTTATAAAAAACAAGGTTTTATCTCGATGGATGATGAGCATGAAAGCGTTTCCAAAACACTTGAATATGCCTATGATGATTGGTGCATTGCACAAATGGCAAAGATTTTAGATAAAAAAGACGATTACAATTACTTTATGGATCGTTCTCAAAGCTGGAAAAATGTCTTTGATTCCCAAACAGGATTTATGCGTCCAAAGAAGAATGGCGGCTGGGATAAACCGTTTGATGCAAGGGAGATCAATAATAATTTCACCGAAGGAAACTCCTGGCAGTATTCATTCTTTGTGCCACAGGATATTCCGGGAATGGTTCAGGCTTATGGTGGAAAGGAAAAATTTGAAGCTAAGCTCGATGAAATGTTCAACAGTGAAAGCAAAACAACTGGCCGTGAGCAGGCAGATGTTACAGGATTAATCGGGCAGTATGCACACGGCAATGAGCCAAGCCATCACATTGCGTATTTGTATAATTATGTTGGAAAGCCTGAAAAAACATCTGAAAAAGTGCGTTTCATTTTGGAGAATTTCTACAAAAATTCTCCCGATGGTTTGATTGGAAATGAAGACTGCGGGCAAATGAGCGCCTGGTATGTTCTGAGTTCAATAGGGATTTATGATGTCACTCCAGGAAGTCTCTTTTTTCTCACCACAAAACCCTATTTTAAAAATGCCAGAATCAATTTTGAAGATAAAACCTCAAAGGTATTAACAGATCAAATCACAAAGAACATATTCATCAATTACGATTTGCAGGGCTACGATTCAGATAAGAATCAAAGTACGTATCGTCCAATTTTACCTGTTCCGGTTTTTGAGGCCCAAAGCAAAACGTTCAAAGACAAATCAGGCATCGAAATAAAAGGTTATAATGATAATCAGGATCTGTATTATTGGTTTTCGGATAGCAAGCAAACCCAAAACCCAAAAATGACAAAATACAAAGGACCAATAGAAGTTAAAAAAACCTCTACCATTTTTGCTTTAAGTCAAATAGGGGATCAAAAAAGCAAAGCAGTTTCGGCGACGTTCTTTAAAAAACCAAACAACTATACTATTTATATCAAATCAACGTACAATCCGCAATATCATGCTGGTGGCCCTGATGGTTTGTTAGACGGAATCAATGGCACAGAAAATTGGCGCAAAGGCGACTGGCAGGGTTACCAAAGTCAGGATTTTGAAGCAGTAGTCGATTTACAGAAAGAAATGAAGATCCATTCTATCGGGGCAACATTCCTTCAGGATTCTCGTTCGTGGATATTGATGCCAATCAAAGTCGAATATTATGTGTCAAAGGATAATATCAATTTTACTTTAGCAGGAACTATAGAAAATGATATTGATCCAAAAGAAACCGAAAACAAAATCAAAAATTTTAATTTAGATAAAGAAGTAAAAACAAGATATATAAAAGTGAAAGCCTATAATTTCGGCAAACTTCCTGAATGGCATCAGGGATTTGGCGGTGATGCTTTTATTTTTATAGATGAGATTTCAATAAAATAATTTATGAAAGTTGCATTAATACAAACCTCGCTTATTTGGGAAAACCCACTTGAAAACCGAAGTCATCTGGCACAAAAAATAACCGGATTTATGGAAGATGTCGATCTGATTGTACTTCCCGAAATGTTTTCATCCGGATTTACAATGGATCCGAAGTCAGTTGCCGAAAAAATGGATGGAGAAACCGTTTCATGGCTTCAGCATTTGGCAAAAGCAAAAGATTGTGCAATTACCGGGAGTTTGGTAATTGAAGAAGCCGGAAGTTATTATAACCGACTTCTCTTTGTTTACCCGTCAGGTGAGATAAAATGGTATGATAAGAGGCATTTGTTTACGCTCTCCGGTGAGCATAAACACTATGCAGCAGGTGAAAACAGGCTGATTGTAGATTACAAAGGATTTAAAATTTGCCCATTGATTTGTTACGATTTGCGGTTTCCTGTTTTTTCAAGAAATACCGAGAATTATGATGTGCTGATTTATGTTGCCAATTGGCCAAAACCACGTGTAACCGCGTGGGATATTTTACTAAAAGCCCGTGCTGTAGAAAATATGTGCTATGTAATTGGCGTTAATCGCATTGGGAGTGACCATAACAAACATGATTATGTTGGACATTCTCAGGTAGTTAATTTCCTTGGAGAATATATTTTAGAGCCTCAGGAAGCTGATTCTGTTTTTATAGTAGAACTGGATAAAATCAAATTAATGGAAACCCGAGAAAAGTTGGCTTTTCTGAACGACAGGGACAGTTTCAAGCTTATTTAGCCTTCAGATTAAATGATTGTTCCCAGTCCCAATTGGCTCTTATAGGAATTTCAGTGGGTAGGTAAATAACTTCCTCGCTCTGTTTTCTTTCGAGAAAACTTCCTGTATCCCATACTTTATTGTGGTTATCGTCATAAATAACCCTTAGCGTATAGGTAGCAGGTTCAATAGCATCAAAATTAATGATTGTTTCCTTTTCGCTATATTCAGCATATTTAACCTTTCCATCTTTATCGGTAAGCTGGATAATCACGGGAAAACGTTTAACATTCTCTAAAGTTACCCTCATATTTCCATAATCAGAAGCCTGTTTGGTGCCTGTTCTGTAGATTAACGTATCGTTTTGATGTTCATAAAAATCGGTTAAGGCACCGGGCAATAATTGAATCTTATACTTTTGGAGCTCTTCTTTCTTAAAATCCAAAAATAGTTTTTGATTAAACTCATCATATTCTGTTTCAAATGGAACAGCAATTGAATCCTTATTGAAAATCGAGATTTTAGTTTTGTCAAATTTCACCAAAGGAATACTGCTGTTTAACGAAAATCGTTCACGAAGTGGAAGGTTTCCGTTAAATTCAGTGGCAATGCTTAGTGTATCATTCTTTTCCTTTTTCAGCTTTACCAGAAAATCTTTTTTGAAGTTTTCATTCTCAACGCTCGCTTTGAGAGAATCTGCTTTTACGGGTTTAAACCAAACCTGTACAGAGTCCTTCTTAGGGAATTGAGTAACCTGTGTTGGTATAATTTCAGAACCGTTCTTTAGAGTAACTTTGACGTTTTTTGGACTGCCTTCATAGCCCATTATTAGTCTGTTTCCTGATGCCTGGGTTGGTTTTTCTGCTTTAAAAGGAAGTTTCTCCTTAAACATTTCAACTTCAAAAATAGTGTCATTTGGAACCGTAATGTATTGTTTCTGAAAACCAATTTTATCCGATTTCGGATTGTATTTATTGTCTCCGTTGTCTTTTAAAGCGACCAAAAGGTATTTTCCGGCCTTAATATTTTCAAGGGAAACTATTTTTAAACTGTCCAGTGTATTGGTAATATACCTTGGGGTTTCCTTATAAATAGTGGAGTCGTTGAATTTTTCATTGATTTCATAAAGCATAACCGAAACGAAATTATCCGTTTTTTTCTCTAAGGCATCTTTTACTTTTACTCTAACCTTCAATGAATCGATATGAGGGCCAGTTGAAAAAACATATTTAAACTGTGAAAAAGGATTACCTTCGTTATTATCTTCAATGCTTTGCCCAAAATTGAAACTATAGGTTGTATTTGGCTGCAAAGTATCCTTTAGTTTGATGGTTATAACTTTGCTGGCATTACTAGGTAAAATATCGGGCTGGCGTTTCATTGGCGGCGAAATAACCAACTGCTTGTTGATGTTTTTCAGCTTTACATACTCATCAAAAACCAACTTGATTTCTTTTCCGTTAAAATTAGTCGAAAGATTTTTTGGGAAACTAGCTTTAAGCACAGGCGAAATTGTATCCTTAGCTCCACCGGTTATGCTTCCACGTTTCGCACAGCCTGCCATGGTGCCTATTAAAATGCAACAAAGAAATCCTATAATAAATTTTGGCATATTGCTGTTTTTTCAAAGCACAAAATAACAATTATATTTAGTGTGAATGAAATGTTTTTGATGAAACTTAACAATTAATTATGGGCCATTGCCATGCAGACGATGCTAATCTTTGAATTAGGTATTTTAAGCAATGCACGGCTACAGGCTTCTAATGTTGAGCCAGTAGTGAGGACATCATCTACTAATAGGAAATGTTTGCCTTTATGATTTTCTGAAAAGTCAACATCAAAAACAGAAGTAATCATGTCGGCTCTGCCCAAAAGATCTTTCTTAGTCTGGGTTTTTGTATACAGTTTTCGATATAAAAGTGTATCATCATAAGCAATTTCAAGGTTTGATGACAAGGTCTTTCCAAAACCGGCAACTTGGTTGTAACCACGTTCATGGAATCGCTTTTTATGTAGCGGAACAGGAATTATAAAATCGATATCTTTAAGTTGTTGCAGATTTTTTAATTCTTCGGAATACCAATTACCAATGGTTTCACCAATTTGTTCCTGACCTTTATACTTTAGCTTGTGAATCATTTCCTGAACAATACCTTTTTTATGAAAGTAAAACAAAGCCGAACCATATTCAAGCGGAATCCTTCCGTAAAACTTTTGCATTACTTCATTTTCGGGGATTTTATGATGATTGGTCAATGGAATTTCATGCCGGCATTGGGTGCAAAGTACTATTTCATCATTCAGTAAAAACGATTCGCAGCCTGCACAGGCTTTAGGGAAAAATAAATTCAACAGGTTTTGCAACATAAAAAGGATTTTTTCTTACATAAAAGTATAAAAATTTTCCATTCTAATTGATTTTTAGGGCTTTTTTTAAAAACTGTTTTTATATTTTTGCAACCATTATGGCAAAACAAGAAGATTTATTTAAGAACGTAGTTTCGCATGCAAAGGAGTACGGATTTATTTTTCCGTCAAGCGAAATTTATGATGGTTTGAGCGCAGTATATGACTATGCCCAAAACGGAGTAGAATTAAAAAAGAATATTAGGGAGTATTGGTGGAAAGCCATGGTTCAGATGCATGAAAACATTGTAGGGCTTGATGCCGCAATTTTGATGCACCCGACAACATGGAAAGCTTCCGGTCACGTTGATGCGTTTAACGATCCGTTGATTGACAACAAAGACTCTAAAAAAAGATACAGAGCCGACGTTTTAATTGAGGACTATGCCGAAAAATTAAACCTTAAAGCTAAAAAGGAAATTGAAAAAGCGCGCGAGCGTTTTGGTGTTGCTTTTGACGAAGAGCAATACAAAACAACCAATCCGAGGGTTATGGAATACCTTTCAAAAGAAAGAGAAATTCTTGAAAGAATGGGCAAATCGCTTGGTAACGGTGACTTAGACGATGTAAAAGCATTAATCGAAGAATTGGAAATTGCCGATCCTGAAACCGGTTCAAGAAATTGGACTGATGTGAAGCAATTCAATTTAATGTTCGGTACAAAACTTGGTGCTTCTGCCGAAAACGCAATGGATTTATACCTGCGTCCGGAAACAGCTCAGGGTATTTTTGTGAATTTCCTAAATGTACAGAAAACAGGAAGAATGAAGATTCCGTTTGGAATTGCTCAAACCGGAAAAGCTTTCAGGAATGAGATTGTTGCAAGGCAGTTTATCTTCCGTATGCGTGAATTTGAACAAATGGAAATGCAGTTTTTCGTAAAGCCGGGTGAGGAAATGAAATGGTACGAATACTGGAAGGAAACTCGTTTGAAATGGCATTTGTCACTTGGATTAGGAAAAGAAAATTACCGTTTTCACGACCACGAGAAATTAGCCCATTATGCCAACGCGGCAGCCGATATTGAGTTCAATTTCCCATTTGGTTTCAAGGAACTGGAAGGAATCCATTCGAGAACCGATTTCGATTTGAAGGCGCACGAACAATATTCAGGTAAAAAGCTGCAATATTTTGACAACGATACTAATTCTAACTATGTTCCTTATGTAGTAGAAACTTCGGTTGGTTTGGACAGAATGTTCTTGGCGGTTTTTGCTACTTCATTGAAAGAAGAAACACTAGAAGACGGTTCTACACGAACAGTTTTAAGCTTACCATCAGTCTTGGCACCAACAAAAGCTGCCGTTTTACCATTGGTTAAAAAAGACGGATTGCCGGAAGTTGCCCAAAAAATCATCGAAGATTTAAAATGGGACTTCAATGTGGCTTATGACGAAAAAGATGCAGTAGGACGACGTTACAGAAGACAAGATGCCCTTGGAACCCCTTTCTGTATTACAGTTGACCACCAGACGCTCGAAGATAACACCGTAACCATTCGCCACAGAGATTCTATGGCTCAGGACAGGGTTAAAATTTCTGATTTAAGAGGAATAATCAACGAAGAAGTTTCGGTTAGAAACTGGTTAATGAAAATGTAAACGAATAATTTTCAAAAATATTAATCCCAAATTCCGAAAAGAGTTTGGGATTTTTCATTTTGTAAGCATTCATCTGAATAAAAACCGACATATTAACAAGATGACGTTTAATATTAACAATTTGACGAAATTCTCTCCCAAAATTTTACTTTCGTTATAACGAAAATGCATACGTTTAAACGATTATATTTTTGTGGCTGATTTTTTATAGCAATCTTAGCCAATATTAATAGTTTCCCCGAACTACCTAAAATGACGTGCTGGTGCTTTCCCTATATCCCTGGAAAAGCGCAGATGAGCCACACTTTTATTATTATTGATGACAATCAGGAAGATGTCACGAAGACTCAGGCAATTGCCGAGCGTTTTCGTAATTTATCATTCCTTGCATCGGCTAATAATTATGACGATGGTGTGAATCTGATTCTCGAACACCAGCCACACCTTGTTTTCCTTGAAATTGACCCTTCCGATAAAAAAAGTAATCTTTCCTTAAGCCTTATTAATGAACTGTATCGTTATTTAAGAACGGTTCCAAAGATTATTGTTACAACGACAAAAAAGGATTTGGCATATGATGCGCTGCAATACGAAGTAGTCGATTATTTGTTGAAACCCTTAAATATAAATGACTTCAGAAAATCAATCCTGAAATTTGATCGCGCCATACAATCGGATTTACCGCATATGGAAGTAAAAAACCCGGTTGCTACCTATGAAGTTTTAGACGAAGCCGAGGAGATGGCAATTCAGCAGGAAGAAGAGGTTGATGTAAATGTAAACGATATTGAGGTTAAGATTACCCCAATCACATTTGAAAAGCCAACAGTCGTTCAGCCACAGCAGCCCGACCAGTCATTGGTTATCTGCGTTAAATCGTATGGAGATTACCGTTATATAGACTCAGAAGACATCCTTTATTTTGAAGCGGATAACAACTCAACCGACATACACCTTAATAACGGTGAGATGATTACGGCGTTCAAAACCTTAAAGCATTTTGAAACTGTTTTGCCTACAACGCAGTTCCTGCGTATCCATAATAGTTATATTATTAATATCAACCAGGTTTCCCGAATCCATACAGGAAACACCGTTTGCTATATCAAAAACTCTACAACCAAACTTCCGTTCTCTAAATCCTATAAAGAGAATGTCGATTTAATTATAAGCCGAATCGCCGGAGGAAATTATTTGGAAATTTAGAAGAAAAATAATACATTTACTTAAAATCTAAAATTATGGAAGTAAGTGTATTAATGGTTGATGATCATCCTCCAATTATTGAAGGTTACAAATCTATTCTGTTTTATAATCCTTTTGGATACAAACTTAACACTATAGAAGCGTACAATTGTGAAATGGCATATAATGCAATTATAAACTCAAAATATCACTTTGACATAGTTTTTTTGGATTTGACATTACCTCCTTATTCAGAAAAAAACCTTAACTCCGGAGAGGATTTAGTCCCGGTTGTTAAAAAATATCACCCAGATGCAAAAATTGTAATCCTCACTTCACATTCAGAATCAATTGTCCTCTTCAAAATTCTTAATGAACATAGACCTCACGGATTATTGGTTAAAAGCGATTTTCAATCGCATGAACTAGTTACTGCGTTTGACACTCTTATCAAAGGGAATCCATATTATAGCAGGACCATAATTAAACATCAAAAAACATGGGAAGAGAAGAATAAGGTGATGGATAATTATAACCGTCAAATACTTTTGTTACTTTCTCAAGGCGTAAAAACCAAAAGCCTTCCAGATTTGCTGCACCTCTCCAAAAGTGCAATTGATAAAAGAAAAGCAATTATCAAACAGATTTTTGGAATTGACAAAGGAACCGATGAAGATATTCTCAAGGAAGCCAGAAAGCAAGGATTAATTTAGTTTCAATACTACCAAATGGCATTCATGTTCTGGGTAAAAAGGGGCATAAAATGTATATTTTAAGTGTACCAAAATGTTAAAACATAAGGCTAATTTTATACTATCAAAATCAAACGAATATTAATTTAACTTGAACATAAGGTAGATAGAAGTGGCTTGCCACCACATTTGTGACACAATACAAAACTAACCAGTTTTGTTAGGAAAAAAATCACTATTTATTTTAGAGGTTTGTTATTAAAAAGTGATAATCGACAAAACCAACCAAAAAAAAAGCAGCCCAACTTTATAATGTTTTCGACGACACAAAGCTGGACTGCAATAATTAAAAATTATACACAAAATTATGAAAAATTTATTATTAGGCTTAATAGCTACAGTTTTATTTTCACTTAATGGAAATGCACAAAAAACACAGGAAGAAGTAAGGTTGATTTTGGCAAAAGGCATGGTTGATTTTACGAATTCTTTAAAACCGGCTTTTGACAAGACTACATCTGTTGATTCATTCAAGAAGACAGTTGCAGGAAATTGGTATTCAAAAATGCCAAAAGAAGGTAATGATTTACTGGAAGCAGCATATAAACTACTTGTTAAGAAGACTACTCAGGATGATATATTAAAAAACTATAACGGTAAAGAAATGGCAGCCGGTGCACTTTATGTAAACTCACTGTTAAAGCAAGGAATAAAAACAGATGGAAGTGAATTATTTGGTGGAACAACGGGAGATTTTAATCCGTATTCATCTACAGTTGTTGCGAAATGCAGATGGTATCAATTGAGTTGCATTCTAAAAGAAATTTTTGGAGAAAGCGGCGGACAGACAATTTTAGATGCAATTGTAAGAGTATTGACAATTATAATAGCAGGAGCATAAACTTTTAATAATAGTCAATGGTGTATCGAATGTATATGCCATTGACTTTAAAAACAGAACAGTATGAGAAAAATTAATTTCCTGATTTATGGTGTTTTTTTTGTCTTGATAAGTTGTACTTCATTTAAAGTCAATTTAGCATTTAAATTGCTTGGCATATATGACGATAAAGTAATAATTACAAAAATCACTAAAGAAGAAAGAGAAGTCGTTTTTATTCCAATGCATCATTTAGGTACAGCATCATTTTATGATGATGTTAAAAATAAAATAGATTCTCTAAAAAAAACAGGATACTATTTTTATACTGAAGAAGTAAAAGGGAATAAAAAAGATTCTATAACAATTAGGAAATCGATCAAGTTAACAGGAATTCCATTTAGCAAGACTTATGTTGGTTACAAACATTTTTTTGACTCAATCTATAACGGAAAAGTAAAGTTCAAAAAGGAAATTTTTGATCAACCTTCTCCAACGGATTTTGGTTTAGATGCTTCAGATAGTAAAACAGTTGATGTTACATTAAAGGAAATGATTGACTATTATGAAAGTAAGTATGGCGAAATTAAATTAGAGCCATGTGATTTTGAAAAAAGCATTTATGAAAAACCGAATTGCACGAGTAAACCGGTAACTAAAAATGTTAAGCAGGAGGTCTATCTGGATTTTAGAAACAGATACATCATCAAAACGCTTTTGAATGATTCTCATAAAAAAGTAGCCATTATTTATGGCTCAGAACATTTTATAGGAATTAGAGAAGAATTATTAAAGCAGGGATTTAAATAGTTAAATCAAAAAAAAACTACAATGAAAAAAATCATTTTTATATTTTTTACATTATTTCCACTTCACATTTTCCCTCAATCAAATTTAGAAACCGCGATAAAGGGAGGAGAACTGATTTTAAGTGGTTTGTCAATATTGAAAATAAGCAAATCAGATGTAAAGAAAACCAGTAAAATAGTAGAAAGTGTTTGTGTAAAAAATAAACTCAACGATAAAATTACTTTTAGGATTAAAGGAGAAAATGAAGATGGAGAAAATGTTAAAAAGGAGCTCGTAATTCCAAAGGACGGTAAAGAATGTCTATTTGTTCTACCCAAAGGCATTTACACTTACGAAATTGAATTAGCTAATAAAGAAATTTATAAGAAAGGCGAATATAAATTTGAAGAAGAAGTTGTAATCACAGTAAAAGAAGATTGAATTTATATAGTGTCTAATCTTTATAATGTTTCGACGACACAAAGATGGGCTGAAAAATTAAAGATTATGAAAAAAATAGCTTTAGTTATAATTGCTTTGCTATTATCTATATTTAATAGTCAGGCGCAAAATAGAAACCAGGAAGAAATAAGACGTCAATTAGCTCAGGCAATGGTTGATCTGACAAATTCTTTAATACTTGCATTTGAAAAATCAGATAATGTTGAAGAGTTTAAAAAAACAATAACAGGCTGTTGGTATCGTGCAATTCCGAGAGAAGGGAATGATTTGTTAAATACAGCTTATGAATTGCTCTCTAATAAAACAACGAAGGAAGAAATTTTGAAAAATTATAATGGAAAGGAGATGGCTCTGGCAGTATTATATATAGATAATCTTTCAAATAAAGAAGTAAAGACAGACGGAAGTGAATTGTTTGGAGGGATAACAGGTGACTTTAATTCGTATTCAAATTTAGTTTTGGGTCAATGCAGATGGTATCAAATGTGCTGTTGGTTGAGTAAAATTTTTGAAGGATACTCTGGAACAACGCTGATAAGCTCAGATACACAAGCAATAAAAAATATCTCAAAGAAAGAATAAAAAATAAATTTACGGGAATTTAAAAATGTACACTTTTAGTGTACCTTAATCCGAAAACAACGACCTACTTTTACAATATCAAAATCAAGTATTGGTTTATAAAGAAAAATAAGTTTAAGGATATTTAATTACTTATTAAGTATTCAGAAAACGAAGAGAAAATGGATGCATAATTCATTTAATTGTGGGAAGATTGGGTTCCGGCTTTTAGCCGGGACTCAATTTTATTTTATATTAATTCTATATTGACTTTATGATGAGACGTTTTTTCTGTTTATTGATACCTTTTTTGTTTTTAGAAAGATGCACTCTAAAAAATAATAATAAAACTATTTTGCTCAACGATAAAATTCAAAAAAATTTGAAAATGGGGAGTAATTTGAAATTAAGCAAAAATATTAGGGAGAAATGCAACAATAGAGTATTATCAATGTTAGATATAGACAAAAATGATACATTAACACGATTTTATTTAAGTTCTCTTTTATTCAATTACACAAATTTGGATAATGAATCTTCATTTAAAACAGTAAGTAAATTACTTTTCAATAAAAGTACAGAAGCTAAAGACACGTTAAATTTAGCCAGATATTATAGGTATAAGGCCGGATATTTTAAAAAAAACGCGATAGATGATAGTGCATTTTATTATTATATTAAGGCAGAAAAGTTTTATAGAAAAACTCAAGATGAATTGGGTTTAGCAAAAGTTTATAGTAATAAAAGACAGCTTCAATATAAATATGATGATTATACGGGATCTAATCTATCTGCAAAAAAAGCATATAGTTACTATAAAAAATCCAATAATCTTGAAGGACAGTATCATAGTTTAATCGCAATTGGTAATAACTGTACTATTCTTAAAGAATATAATAACGCAGTTAACGCATTCCAACAAGCCCTCGAAATATTAAAAAAGGATAAATCAATCGATAATTCAGGAACTTGTTTAAATAATTTAGGGAATGTATACAGAGAGGAAAAAAAGTTTAAAAAAGCAATGTATTATTTAAATTTAGCACTTAAAGACAAAAGCTTAGTTACATCAGACCCTTGTTTAGTAGGTTTTTTATTGAACAATCTTTCATACTGTAAACTGCAACTAAAAGAATATAAGGGAGTTCCAGAAATGTTATATAAATCTGTTAAATTGATGAAGGACGAAGAAGGAATTAAAGAATCGACAATTAGTTATATATATTTGTCAAATTATTTTATAGCACGGCATGATACTTTAAAATCTCAGATTTATGCCGAAAAGGCTTTAAAAATTGCAAAAAAATATCGTGCTCCTTACTACTATTTATCAGCATTAAGTAATGCAGGAAGTGTTGATTGTAAAAAAGCATCAAAGTATATAGTAGAATATGATAGGATAAATGATAGTCTATATTTTATTGAGAACAACACAAGAAATCAATATTATTCTATTCAGCTTGAAACAGATGATATAAAACATGAAAAAGAAGTAGTCGTAATACAAAAGAGGATTATTACTGGTATATCAGGGTTTGTTATTTTAGTTATTGTATTGTTACTAATTATAACTAAGCAAAGGGCAAAACAAAAAGAGTTAAGGTTATTACAAGAACAGCAAAAAAATAACGAAGAAATTTATGATTTAATGCTTGTTCAAAAAAGTAAGGAAGAACAGGCAAGAAAAAGTGAAAAAAAAAGAATTGCACTTGAATTGCACGATGGTATAATGAATAAATTGGCGAGTACCAGGCTTAATCTGAATGTACTCAATCATAAAAATGATGATAAAACTATCAAAAAATGTTTATCATATATTGCTAGTATTTATGATATTGAACAAGAGATTAGAGATATAGCTCATGATTTAACTCTTGATGCGTTTAATAATTCAATCAATAGTTTTGTAACTCTGGTAAAAGACTTCATAAGTGCGCAAGAAAACACTACTAAAACTAAATATAAATTCGAAATGGATGAAACCATAAATTGGGAAAAAATCTCAAGTATTATTAAAATGAACCTTTTTCGAATTATCCAAGAGTCAAGTTATAACATCAATAAGTTTGCTGAAGCAAAAAATGCTATTATTTGTTTTATGCTTGATGAAAGTAACCTTTGTCTTTCTATAACCGATGATGGGAAAGGATTTGATGTTGAGTCGAATAATGATGGGATTGGTTTGAAAAACATAAAACAAAGGGTAGAATCATTAAACGGGAAACTTGTTATACAATCTATAAGTAATAAAAGAACCTCCCTTAATATTGCTATTCCATTAGCTTAATTTTTTCTCTATCATACTGACTTTAAAATACAATCTACCTGCATTTTCCTGTTACCCCTCCCAAAATGATTTTTATCAAGACCAGTATTGATAAGCTTTTTAGTAAAAATCCCTAAAATCATTCACTCGTATTTGGGTATCATCCACTATCAAATGATACCATTCTACCATAAACGCCAATATTCATAGGTATTGGCAGAGACATCCTTTTTAGTTTTACCTCGTGAAAGTGTGAAAGCCTCAAATCAATTAAAAAAGGTGCACACCACAAAAAAGAAACATAAACAAAAATATAAAAGTCTCAAATTATGAAAAAATTAGCAACAACATTCGGATTATTAGCATTAATGTTAATTGTCACGTCATTCACAACTCCATCTGAAATCGGAGGAAGAGGAACAGGTTCAGGAGATACTGGACAGTTTGAAATCGGAGGAAGAGGAACAGGTTCGGGAGATACCGGACAGTTTGAAATCGGAGGAAGGGGAACAGGTTCAGGAGATACCGGACAGTTTGAAATCGGGGGAAGAGGAACAGGTTCAGGAGATACCGGACAGTTTGAAATCGGAGGAAGAGGAACAGGTTCAGGAGATACTGGACAATAAGAACTAGATTTTGATAAAAATATTTAAAGCTGCCAGCGTTGGCAGCTTTTTTTTTTTAATATATTTGTTTGTCTACGTAAATCATTTACTGTTAATTGAAAAAAATATATTTCATATTTGTATTATCTTTAATCTTATGTTCTTGTTCTAAAGGCAAAAGTGACTCTGAATTAAAACAAAATGTTTCTGACAGTATTAGTTATTACTTCGCAAAATTCGACAGGAAAGATTTATCAGATAAAGAAAAAATAGCATACTTAAATAAGGTTTCCTCAATAATTAAAAATTCTGAAAATTCTCTAAAAATAAGAGAATTAAATTACGATTTAATTTCTAAATATTATATTGTCGAATCATGGGATAATTATAAGGTAGCTTCCCAAATTTTATTAAAAAATTCTTTATCGGCAAATGACGCTATTAGTTTAGCAAAATCATATAGGTCTTTTGGAAATTATTTTTATCAAACTAAAGAATTTGATAGTTCTTTCTATTATTATAATAGCTCTGAAAAAATTTACAAACAAATAAATGATTTTGATAGTTATTCAACTATACTATTAAAAAAGGGAATTATCCAATATAATGCAAACGACCATCTTGGTGCAGATTTGTCTCTTTCAAAAGCATTAGGCGCAGTTAAAAAGACCAATGACTATTCAAAGAAGTATGCGATATTAAACCAGCTCGGTTTAAATTCTAATCAACTTAAGGAGTATAACAAAGCAATAAATTATTTTAATAGCGCTATTAAAATAACACAAGAAAATAATCTTGAAAACAGTGACTATCTCAAATCGGTGTGCTTAAGTAATATTGGTTTAGTATACCAAAATTTAAAAAATCACTCTACAGCTATAGTTTACTTTGAAAAGTCGCTTATTGTTAATAATCTAAAACAAGATTATCCAGAAGCCTATTCTAATATCATTGATAATCTGGCTTATTCGAAACTTCAGGAAAACGATTTAAAAGATTTACCTAGATTATTTTTTGAATCATTAAAAATTAGAGAAAGTCTAAATGATAACTCTGCTATGGTGATAAGTTTTATCCATATTTCCGAATATTACCATAAAGTGAACGAAAATAAGAAAGCGCTAGAATTTGCTAACCAAGCTTTAAAGATCGCAAGAAAATATAAAAGCCCAGTAGACATACTATTTTCACTTAAACAAGGGTCGGTAGTTGATAATGATAAGGCAGCTCAGTATTCTGAAGATTACCTTAGAATAACTGATAGCCTTCAAATAGCGGAAAGAAATTCCAAAGATCGTTTTGCACGCATTCAGCTTGGTACGCAGGAAATTATTGAAGAAAACGGCAATCTCGAAAACCGAAACCGAAACCTTCTTTATATTTTCGTTATAACCTTTGTTTTAGTAGGATTACTGTTTGTGGTAAGGGCTCAACGCGCAAGAACCCGCGAACTATTATACAAACAGGCACAACAAAAAGCAAATGAAGACATTTATAACCTGATGATGTCGCAACAGTCGATTATTGATGAAAGCAGGAGTAAGGAAAAGAAACGACTCGCTCAGGATTTACACGATGGGGTTTTGGGTAGGATGTTTGGTCTGCGGTTAAATTTAGACAGTTTAAATTCGAGCTCCGATGAGGAAGCTGTTCAAAAAAGGCTGGAATTACTGAATGAGCTTAAAACAATTGAACAAGACATCCGTGAAATTTCACATGACCTAAACAGAGAAAAATTGGTTTTAATTAATAACTTTGTTTCCATCGTTCATAATTTACTCGAAGAACAAAAAACATCGCACGAAGCAAATGTCAATTATACTATTGATGACACGATAAACTGGGATAAAATTGGGAATGCCATTAAAATCAATATGTATCGTATTTTACAGGAAGGCCTGCAAAACATTAATAAATATGCCGGCGCAAAAAATATTGATGTAGAAATAAAAGGCGAAGACAAAAATGTTTATCTTAAAATTAAGGATGACGGAATTGGCTTCGACGTAAACAAGAAAAGTAAAGGCATTGGAATGCAGAATATGATATCAAGAACAGAAGAATGTCGCGGAATTATTAATATCAATTCAAAAAAAGATCACGGAACCCAGATAGTAATTACCATACCAATTGAAACAACACAAACAACCACAAAAGAAGTATGACAAATCCAATCAACATATTAATAGTAGACGATCATCCATTCATAATCCAGGCTTATAGAAACGCACTTGATAAGTACAGTCAACAGGGATATGAGTTTGTTGTGACTCAGGCCAACAATTGTAAAACAGGCTACGAAAGTATCACCGAAGCAAAAGTTTCTTTTGATGTTGCTTTCTTTGATATCAGTATGCCGGAATATGCAGAAAAAGGAATTTATTCCGGAGAAGACCTCGCGGCTCTGATAAAAACTGAAATGCCGAATTGCAAAATAATCCTGCTTACAATGCATACAGAATTGCTTAAAATTAATAACATTATTAAAAACATAAATCCAAGTGGATTAGTCATCAAAAACGACCTTACTTTTGATGAATTGATTTTTGCTTTTGATAAAATCATCAATAATGAGAGCTATTACAGCCAGACGGTTATTAAATTAGTAGGCCAGGCCCAATATAACAACATTGAAATGGATGCATTTGACAAACAAATCTTATTTCATTTGTCAAAAGGAGTAAAAACAAAAGATTTGCCTCAATATATTCCGCTATCCCTTAGCGCCATTGAGAAACGCAAATTTAATATCAGAGAAATATTGGAAGTAAAAGGAGAAACAGACGTTGATTTAATAAATGAAGCCAAAACAAAAGGTGTCATTTAACGAGAATACGGAAAACCGTAACGAC
>DBIH01000113.1 GCA_002296885.1 Flavobacterium sp. UBA807
ATTTCTCTCAGCTGCTTCAATCAATAATTTTTGGCTTGCCCATCTATCGATAAAATCCCTAACCAGAAGTATGCTATCCGCTTTTGAAGTCCCTGCCGGAACCAGCGTCGCAATATCACTTTTGTACAAATAGCTTTTACCTACCCTTGCAATTGATTGTGGCTTTTGTTGTGGCTTAAAATAATTACAAGAGCAAACAATTAAAAAAATCAGGAAGATGCTATTTCTGAACATGCTTTATTGCAACTGCTTTTTTATGCGGTCAAAAACGTCTTTATTTATTTTTACTGTAAACTCCTGTTTTAAATCATCAACCCAGCGCTGCTCTAAATACTGCTGATAATCATTGACGATTTTGCCTTTGCATTCATCGAGCGATTTGACGGTTTCGGGTATTATCTTTTCGACTTTTGTTACAAAATAATACTCGCCTTCCTTAAAGACGTCTGAAACGCCAACATCATACTTCATTCCCTTCGGCAAAGCATCGCTTCCTTCCTCAAATGCTCCGCTGTTGGTCATTACGTTAACAACATCCTTGGCATTCAAAGCATTTTTTATAGCCTCAGGTTCTTCGCCTTTCTTCAACATCGACTGAGCTTTTTTAATAACATCCTGTTTGGTTGAAGACGCTATGATAACGTCTACTCTTTTCTTCCACATATGCTCCATTTTGTGGGCATCATAAAAGTTTTTTAATCCAAGTGTATCCGTTTTTGCACGATCCCAGATTTCTTTTTCCATTAAGTCGAAAAGCAATAATCCGTCGCGGTATTCTTCCATAACATAAGAAAACTCAGGAAATTCGGTTTCAAGATTTCCATCATAATATGCTGTCAATTGTTCATCCAGGAATTTTTCATAAAGCACATCAACCAATTTTGAAAGAGGTTTGATTTTCAATACTCCTTTTTGTTGTTTGTCAACAAAATCTAAAAATGCTTTGCCATCAATTTTTTTGGAATTTATTGTCAATATTGGAGCCGTGAAGGTTGCTGCATTTTCAGGAAGTGTCCATTTTGATTCATAAACAGCGTCTGTTATTAACTTAGAAACTGCGGCAAACTGTTTAGCGTCTTTTTTATAAGTGTATTTTTTTCTCAGCTTTTCATTGAGTTTTTCCGTTATCTTTTTAGATCTGTCGTCTTTGCCGACTTTAGTTTCCAACTCATTTTTCATTTCATCCAATGTTTTTATCGGATGTTTTTCAATCAATTTAATGATATGCCAGCCAAATTGTGATTTGAACGGTTTTGAGACATCCCCAGGTTTTTCAAGCGAGAAAGCTACATTTTCAAACTCTTCAGAACTTAATTGACCAGAGCCGAATCGGTTTAATACACCACCTTTTGAAGAGGAAGATTTATCTTCTGAAAACTGCTTAGCCAAATCTTCAAATTTTTCTCCTTGTTGGATTTTTTTATAGATGTCGTTTATGGTGCTTTCAGGATTCTTATCCTTTTCCTCAGGCTTTGCATTTAAAATCATAATGTGCGCCACTGTAATTTCACCACGGTTTGGTCTCACATCAGTAACCTTTAGAATGTGATATCCAAAACGGGTTCTGATAATTTTGGAAATTTTCCCTTTAGGAGTATTGTAAGCAGCATTTTCAAATGGATAAACCATTCTGAAAGCAGAAAAATAACCTAAATCTCCTTTGTTTTCTTTAGCTGATGGGTCTTCAGAATACTGAACCGCTAAATCGTCAAAATTTTCTCCGGCTAAGGCTTTTTTAGCAATTTCTTCAATTTTTTTATAGGCCTTTAAGGTGTCTTCAGGCGAAGCGTTTTCATCCACTAAAATAAGAATGTGCGAAGCCCTGATTTCTTTTTGAAGCCTGTTATAGCCTTCTTCAACAAGTTCCTGTGTGACCTTAGTATCGTTAAAATAGTTTTTTGCAAGTTGAGAACGGTAAGTTTTTAATTCATTTTGATAAGAAGCTCCGTTTTGCAATCCTAACTTATATGCTTTGTTTACTTTTAATTTGTATCCTATGAAAAGCTCTAAGTACTGATCAAGATTCTTTTGACTATCATCTTTAACTAAGTCTAAGTTCTTCTTATATATTCTTGAAAATTCGTCGGTATAATAAGGTTTATCGTTGATTGTGAATAAAACTTCTTTTGAGTTATTTTGCGCAAAGCTCATTACTGAGGTAAAAAATAACAACCCGAAAAAAAACTTTTTTAAGTTCATGTTCTTAAAATTTCTATAAAAAATACAATTAAATTTTCTGTTTATTGACGTGCTAAAAGCAGTTCAGAATATCAATTAACAGTCAACAAAAATAACAATTCAATCACATTATCCAACTATCGCGCCTACTATTAACAAAATTTTATTAACACGGGTTTTCGGTAGAATTAATCAATGACTGATTTGAAAATAATACTGCATCAAATTAATCAGTAAATAATTTTATTTTTGCAGACCATTTATTGAAAATCATGAGTTTTTTAAAAGAGATACAGCGCCGCAGAACCTTTGGAATTATTTCGCACCCTGATGCCGGAAAGACTACACTAACAGAGAAGTTATTGCTTTTTGGTGGTGCTATTCAGGAAGCCGGTGCAGTTAAGAATAACAAAATCAAAAAAGGAGCTACTTCCGATTTTATGGAAATCGAGCGTCAAAGAGGGATTTCGGTATCGACTTCAGTTCTGGCGTTTAATTATCAGGGTAAAAAAATAAATATTTTGGATACACCCGGACACAAGGATTTTGCTGAAGATACTTTCAGAACTTTAACAGCCGTTGATAGTGTAATTGTAGTTATTGACGTTGCAAAAGGGGTTGAGGAGCAAACCGAAAAACTCGTTGCAGTTTGCCGAATGCGTAAGATTCCTATGATTGTTTTCATCAATAAGTTAGACAGAGAGGGAAAAGACGCTTTCGATTTGATGGATGAAGTGGAGCAAAAACTCGGATTGAGTGTGACTCCATTGAGTTTTCCGATTGGAATGGGTTACGATTTTCAGGGGATTTATAACATTTGGGAACAAAACATAAATATTTTTAGCGGAGACAGTAGAAAAAATATTGAAGATACTATCGCCTTTTCTGATATAAACAGCCCTGAATTAGAGAAAATTATTGGCGAAAAACCTGCCGGAAAATTAAGGGATGAATTAGAATTGATTTCAGAAGTTTATCCGGCATTTGACAGAGAAGAATATCTTAACGGAAATTTACAGCCCGTGTTTTTTGGTTCGGCACTGAATAATTTTGGCGTTAGGGAATTGCTCGATTGTTTCGTCGAAATTGCACCAACACCACGTCCTAAAGAATCCGAAAAGCGATTGGTAAGACCCGAAGAAGAAAAAATGGCCGGGTTTGTTTTTAAAATCCATGCCAACATGGATCCAAAGCACAGAGACCGTTTGGCATTTGTAAAAATTGTTTCGGGAACCTTTGAGCGTAATAAACCGTATATGCATGTAAGGCTAAATAAAAATTTAAAATTTTCAAGCCCTAATGCGTTCTTTGCTGAGAAAAAAGAGATTGTAGATGTTTCCTATGCCGGCGATATTGTTGGTTTGCATGATACCGGAAATTTTAAAATCGGAGACACATTGACAGAAGGTGAAATAATGAATTTTAAAGGGATTCCGAGTTTCTCACCGGAACATTTCAGATACATTAATAATGCTGATCCTTTAAAAGCAAAGCAATTAGATAAAGGGATTGACCAGTTAATGGACGAAGGAGTTGCGCAGTTGTTTACTCTGGAAATGAATAACCGAAAAGTGATTGGAACCGTTGGCGCTTTACAATATGAAGTAATTCAGTACCGTTTAGAACATGAATATGGTGCCAAATGCAGTTATGAAAATTTTCCGGTTCATAAAGCGTGCTGGGTAAAGCCTGATGATCCAAAAAGTGAGGAATTCAAAGAGTTTAAAAGAATTAAACAAAAATTTTTGGCGCACGACAAATATGGACAACTGGTGTTTTTAGCTGATTCTGAGTTTACAATTCAAATGACTCAGAGCAAATTTCCTAATGTAAAACTATTTTTTACCTCAGAATTTGATTAAATTGCCCGTAAAATGTAACTAAATTTTTTATTCTTAAAAATCATTGTTATATTTACCCCCTGAATAAAGCGTATATGAAAAAGCTATTAAAATTTTACTTACTGACTTTTGTTTTATTATCAGACTTTGTGGCTTTTGCACAACCTGGTGATGATGATGGCGGAGGCGGAGGCGGACTTGAAGGAGGTGATCCGGAACCAGCACCAATTAACAGCAAATTGATTTTGTTAGCTATTATCGGTATTTTGTTTGTAATGTATACTTTTAGAAAAAATAGAAAAGAAGCTTAAAAAAAATTAAGCTTCTTTTTTTATATATAAATTAAAAATCCCCACTAAAAAATAGTGGGGATTTTTAATTGGGGGCAATTTGGGGTTATTAAGGGTTATCTTATTACTTTCTTGGTTACTACAATTCCATCTTGAGATACAATCTGAACTAAAAGCACTTCATTTGCCAATCCTCTGCCAACAGTAGTTTCACTTGAATTAATACCATTCTTCTCTTGCAGCAATCTACCTCTGATATCAAATACTCTTACCGATGACATTATTATGTCACCTGTTTTGATTACAAATTCATCGTTTTGGCTATATACTATCACATTATTTTCACTGAAGTTCTGGTGATCAGTTCCTAATTGCGATTGGTAAATTATTTCAAAACGATTGGTAAAGGTTCCGGCATCCGAAGTAAAAGCATACGCTCCGGTATTCAGGTTGTTTATCGTATTAGTTAGATTATCTTTTAAGTAAATTAACTGTGTTCCTCCATTAAATAATCCTGATGTATGGTCAATGCTAATTGTATAATTACCTGCAGTTCCAACTTTATATGATAAAGGAACAATATCACTCGATGCAAAATCAGGTCTTCCTTGGATAGAATACTCTCCTGTTCCTATCAAACTTGTAAGATAAAATTCCTGGTTAATATTTTTACCATCAATACCTCTGTCTTCTGCCAAAGTTCCTTCAGAACTATAACCTACTGCCATTTGACTGTAAACACCTGTGCTTGTATTCAAATTCAACCAATACAATCCACTGTTCACTGAAGTTTCAGTTTGGGCAGATTTGAAAAACTGATTTGCATTGGAACTTCTTCGCATAGAATTGGTAAAGTTCAGATTTGTGCTGCTTGTAGAGTTCACAATAAATCCTTGTCCGATATTGATGACCCAATTAGCTTCATTCCCAGCATTGAAGTATCCTGTCCCGGTATCACCTCCGGTTGCTCCATTAGCAACATAAGCGGTTTTGGTAAGGGTTGCGTATGAAGAAGACGAAGTATCATTTGTTTTTCTCCAGAAATATATTGGCCCGGTAATACTCGGGTTCCCATCAATGAAATCTTTAACACTTATTCTTGATGGATATGGATTTCCAACTGCATTATATCCTGTAGTCATCGCATAAGAAACATCTCCATTATTTGGAACTCCTGTAAATGAGCCATTCCAAACAGTAGCAGTTGTCGGATGATCCCACGGCATACGGATTAAATATCCTTTTGCCGAAGCAAACTGAACATTGTTACTATCGGTTCCGTTTACACCATTAGCATCTAATCCTGTTATGTTGAATCCAACCGCAGGATTGTTATATAAATTGGTACTTGTATTGTAAACATAGAATCTATTAGCAAATGTAAATGGGGAGAAAGCATACAATCCTTGCCCGGTTACCGGTGATGCCCACAGCGTATAATCTAAACGCTTCAAAGCAGATGAGTTTCGTTTAACAATAATATTTCCTGAATTAGAAATGTTGGTATTTTGTATCAGATTTGAATTGTTGCTTAATGTAAATGTACTTCCTGAGTCAACTGTCAGTTTCCCATTTAGATTTACGTTATACCCTGAAGCTATCGTTACTACCGCATTGTTGGTTAATCTCAGTGAACACGCTGTCAAATCTGCACTTAATGTTGCCGTCGAACCATCAAATATAGCCGATTTAGTTCCTGTTGGTGTCCCGTTAGACCATGAAACTCCTCCGTCAGTTGATGTTGTAGTATTAATGGTAACGGTAGCCGAGCCGCTATTTCCAGTCCCAACACATCCATTAGCATCGGTTACCGATGTCAAAGTATAGATTGTCGTGCTGTTTGTTGTAACAGGAATATTTGAACCGCTTGTATAATTACTAACACTACCCGATGTGTAAACAACGGTGTAAGGCGATGTTCCTCCTGTAATTGCTACCTGCAAATTGGTTGTACTGCCTAAGCAGCTTGTTGCATTTCCGGAAATTACAGACGACGTTGGTTTTGAATTTACAATCATTGTAACTGTATTTGATGTTGCAGGTGATCCGGTTGCACAAGTTGCATTTGAAGTCATAACCACTGTTACCACATTTCCATTGGCTAATGTAGAAGTCGTAAACGTTGAAGCTGTCTGTCCTGACACATTCGTTCCATTTATTTTCCACTGATACGTTGGTGTTGTTCCGCCGTTTGTTGGTGTTGCCGTAAAGGTAACACTCGTTCCGGAACAGATTGTTGTCGCGGTAGCACTTATACTAACACTCGCTGGTAAATTTGGATTTACGGTCATTGTGATTGCATTCGATGTAGCCGGTGAACCTGTTAAACATGGCGTTGCATTCGATGTCATCACAACTGTTACCACATTTCCATTGGCTAATGTAGAAGTCGTAAACGTTGAAGCTGTCTGTCCGGATACATTCGTTCCATTGATTTTCCACTGATACGTTGGCGTTGTTCCGCCGTTTGTTGGCGTTGCTGTGAATGTTACACTCGTTCCGGAGCAAATCGTTGTAGCTGTTGCGCTTATACTAACACTTGCAGGTAAATTTGGATTTACAGTGATTGTTGGAGTTGTAGTTAATTCGGTTGTACATCCTGTTGATGTTATGGTTGCTAAAACATTAAATGTAGTAGCAGCTGTTAAATTTCCTGAAGGTAAATTAATACTGCTGCCATTTCCTGTAACAGCACTTCCAATATTAATGTCTCCCGAATTATTTCTTAATTGATAATTTTCTGAAGCAAGTGATCCGGCTACAATAATATTTGCTCCCGAACCTGAGCATACTGATGATGAAGAAACCGTTACTGTTTTATTTGTCGGATTGGCATTTGTTAATACATCAACTGAATTACTTGATGGAGCCACACAACCGGTAGTCACATTCACTCCATCAACATAATAACCTGTTCCGGCAGGTACTCCTGTAAAGGTAATGGCTGATCCTGTTCCGTGTACAGGTGCACCAATCTCATTATCTAAACTGTCGTTTAATTGATAATCTACTCCTACTGCTGAAGTTGTTGATGTAATTGTTCCATTTCCACCCGGGCTTGCACAAATAGTGCTTCCAGTCAAAACAAGTGCAATTGGATTGGTGATGGTAGAAATGTTTACTGCATTACTATTTGATGAAACACATCCCGAAGTGGCATTTGTTCCAACCACGTAATATCCGCTTCCCGCATCCAAATCTGTCCAAACAATGGCACTTCCTGTTCCAGGTTCAATAGATTGTACTGCTACATTACTGGAATTATAAAGTTGATAGTTAACTCCGCTTTGAGAAGTTGTTGAAGAAATTGTACCATCGCCTCCCGGATCATTACATATTGTACTACCTGTCAGCACTAATGCTGTTGGTGTTGGATTTGATAACACATTTACTGTTGCACTTGTTGAAGTACATCCTGTCGTAGCATTAGTTCCAATAATATAATATCCATTACCTGCTGCTAAGGATGTCCAGCTTAATGCGCTTCCTGTTCCTGGTTTTGCAGTCTGAACAGCAACATTACTTGAGTTGTATAATTGATAATTGATTCCTGTTTGAGAAGTAGTTGACGTAATTGTTCCATTTCCTCCCGGACTTGAACAAATTGTACTACCTGTTAAAGAAAGTACAGTTGGCTTTGCATTTACAGTAAGAACAACTGCCGTTCTTGTTGCACTTAAACATCCTGTAGCTGTAACTCTAGTTTCCGCATAATATGTTCCTGCTCCACTTGGAGTATAAGAAGTATTGTTTGACAAAAGAAGTGTTCCTCCGCTTGCCTGATTGTACCAGTCTGAAGCCTGACCTCCGCTTACTGTTACTGTTAATGTTGGAATTGAAGCTCCTGAACAAATTGTTTTATTTCCCCCGCTGGTCGGTACAGATGGAGCAATACAATTGATATTGATTATACCATTCGCAGTAGATCCAAACCAGGTAGCATTTTTATTTAAAGCTGTTGATGCTGTTGATCCCCACGTTCCTATTGCCTGTGAAATCCCTCCAAGGCTAAGCGATATTGCTGAATGTGTTAATCCGGTCCCCAAATTTGCCACAGCTGTACCGCTTATGGAAAAGCCATTAATTATAGTAGTAGCATTGCTAAGTGTTTTTACTCCAGAACCTGAGAATCCAAGGTTATAGAAAGAAGAATTAGCAGCAATTGTTTGAGCTCCGGCAGCTCCAAAATTTACTGTGCCTGTGCCTGGTACAAACACACTTCCGGTTCCATTCCAAGCTGTGGTACTCACAGCGTTTTCATTTAGTGTACTACTTCCGCCATTTAAAGTCCCTGCAGTAAGGGTTACAATTCCTGTAAAAGTATGGGTTAATCCAACTCCCAAATTGAATGTTCCACCAGAACCATTAATTGTTAAAGCTCCT
>DBIH01000068.1 GCA_002296885.1 Flavobacterium sp. UBA807
CAAATCAGTTCGAAGGGATTGGGTTGGGACGGAACGTTTAACGGGCATCTGATGCCGGCCGATGATTACTGGTTTAGTGTTGAGTTTGTAGAGAATGCAATAAACCGACAATTTAAGGCACACTTTACGCTGAAACGATAGGTTGTAATTATTGTGAATTATGAATTTTAAATTATAAATGAAGGCCCTGATTTAATCAGGGCTTTTTTGATAGAAAGAAACTTGTGTTTTTAGCCCCGATGGGAGCGGCATCCTTTTTACCGGTTCTCCGATACTCGCTTTTCAAGCGAACTCGAACTGACGGTAAAAAGATACAGCGGACAGCGGGAGCAGGGTTGTAACGATGCAGGATGTACCGCTACTAAAAGAAAATCCTGCCAAAAAGCAGGATTTAAGTGGAGTCGCCGAGAATCGAACTCGGGTCCAAACAAGCAACTAAAGAGCTTTCTACACGCTTATTTTCTGATTGGATTTTCGATAGCATGATAGGCCAGAAACAGCCACACACTACTTATCTTCTTCAATTTTCGTAACAGCCCCGAAGCTTCACTGTTCTTAGGTTTATTTTTACGATTCACCTGAGCCGACCGCCACAAACCAAAGCTATCGAGGTGAATCCTGCTTTCCTACCTTGTAGGACGAGGCTAATCTTACTTTAATTCGGATTATGCAGCAAGAGCGTAGTTTCCTTCGCCGTTTATAGTTTTGCATCTTTGGATTTACGAGCAAAAAATGCAATGCTCGACGTGCTTACCATTCAATTCGACTTGCTGTCAAAACCAGTCGACCCCAAATGTGTTTTGCCTTTCAGCAAAAATTGTTCCGCAAAAGTAGTCTATTCAACAGTAATTTTCCAAGTAGATGACAAACAATTATGAGATTGTTCTATTATAAAGAAAATTCAGGATTGTAGATTAGCCCGATGACATTGTCCCAAGGATCTTTGAGCGTTGCGACTACAATTTCACCGCCTACGTTTTGTGGGTTTTCAAAAGCTTCAGCTCCTAAACTCAAAAAGTAAGCAAAGGTTTCTTCGACATTATCAACGCCCCAATAACTTACGACTGCATCCGAACGGGTTAACGGAGTATCTTCTGGATGCAATCCCAATTCATATCCGCCAATGTTGAAGCCAACATAAAACGACTCATCAAAGTAAGGCTTGGTTTGGAAAGCCTTTATATACCATTCCTTAGCTTTTTGGATATCGCTGACTTTGTAGATTGTTGTGCGGAGACCGAGGATTTTATTTTCCATCATTTAATATTTCCCATTTAACAATTCGCCACCAATAGCTGATTTGGCTTTGATGCCCAGTTTCTTCATCATTTCATAGGTAGTACAAACCGCAGCTGAAGTTATCGGAATTCCAATTTCAGCCTGGATTAAATCGATAGCTTCCAACGAAGGCATTTGAACACAAGCCGAAACGACTAAAACATCAATATCTGTTAAATCCAAGCGTTTATAGATTTCCAATAAATTCATCGGATTTTGCGCGGCTACTTCCAGATTATCCGGAATCTCAAGCGCAATGCTTTCTTTTACTTTTATTCCCTGATGCTCAATATAATCAACTACTAAATCCGTCAACGGACGCATATACGGAGTAATAATTGAAATCTGCTTTGCTCCCAAAACCTTCAAGCCGTTGATTAAAGCTCCGGCAGAAGTAACGATAGGTGTAGGGAAATCATTGGCAATCGTTTCCTGATGCAGGTTCACTTCGGAGACACAATGGTAACCACGTCCCATACTCATAATTGCTACCAGGCACGCGTAACCCATCACATCAACATGTGCGTCGGACAATTCCTGAGCGCATTTGAGACTCATGGCATCCATAGCTTCGAGTTCTTCCTTGGTCACTTTTTTCATCCGCATACGACTGCTGTGAAACGTAAAACGTTCGGGCAAAATCGTTTCCCTTGATCGGAAGATTGCCGGAATTTCAGTTTCCATGGTAACATTGGATGATGGTACGATTTGACCTATTCTGTATTTTTTCATTTATACAATTTATTTTATTTGGGCGTTCCGGCTAAAGCCGTCGGGCTTTCCGCTGTGCATGGCACTTTGCTTCAATCCCTAACGCATTCTATTTTAAATCCCTAACTGTATTCACAACTGTTCCAATGCCTTCCACAGTTGCTTCAATAACATCGCCATCATAGAGCCATTCCTGCGGATCACGACCAGCACCAACCCCCGATGGTGTTCCGGTTGCAATAATATCTCCGGGTTCAATGGTGAAAACGGTACTCAAATCCTCAATTAGGTCGTTGATGTTGAAAAGCATGAATTTGGTATTGGCATTTTGTTTTTCAACTCCGTTTACCTTTAATGATAAATTCAGGTTATGCGGATTTTGGATTTCGTCCTTCGTTATTAAAATTGGTCCCATTGGTGCAAACGTATCCTGACCTTTGGAAACAATCCATTGTCCTTCGCGACGGCAATCACGCGCCGAAATATCATTGATAACGGTATAACCAAAAACGTAATCCATCGCATCGGCTTTAGAGACATATTTCCCTTTTTTGCCAATAACAACAGCCAGTTCCACTTCCCAATCTAATTGTGAAGTCAGTTTGGTGTTTTTGATAATATCCGTGTTGGTTGCGGTAACCGTTGTTGGCGGTTTCGAAAAGATGATTGGTTTTTGTGGTAACTTTCCGGTTGTATCGAGAGTCCGAGCACTTTCGGCAACGTGTTCGGTATAGTTTAAGCCAATGCCAATAATGTTTTTTCTTGGTCTCGGAATAGGCGCAAGAAATGTTATTTCGCTCATGCCATAAGCAATTTCCTTTAGGTAACCTTCTTCGGTATCGGCAACCATATCGTTGAGTTCTTCTACCAATTCATAGCCCATGTCAATCAATTCCAACATTGTTGACGGTAACGGAAAATTGGATATCTCGCCAAAATCTTCCATATCGATGATTTGGTTGTTATGGATGAAGCCCAGTCGTGGTTCGTAATTATCTTTTAAAGTATAGGTAAGTAGTTTCATTTTTTAAGTTTCAAAGTTGCAAAGTGACAAAGTCTATTTTCTATATTCTTTTCTCTTTTTTCTTTTATTGATGCCCGTTATTTTCTGTATATTCTCTTCCCTGATATAATCCCAAACTTTCAATCACAGGCAAGTCATTGAAGTTAAACAAGCAGGCATCTTCGGTTTCCGATGCATTGTGATGCTCGTGCCAAGCCCAAGATGGAACGCAGAAAATATCACGTTCTTTCCAATCGAAACGTTTTCCGTTGATAATGGAATAACCTTTTCCTTTGGCACATTGGTATACAAACGAACCAGTGTGTTTGTGTGTTTTTCCTTTGAATCCGGAAGGCAACAGTTGAATTGAAGCTCCCATGGTCTGCATTACATGACCACCCGTCATTGGGTTGGTGTATTTCATCAGGATTCCGTCAAACGGATTCGGAGTATTTACTTTTGCCGCTTCTAATAAAGCTGGATATACTTTCTTCCAGGAATATTTGAATAATGGGGAATAGGGTTTGTCCCAAACCACATCAGCCGGAACCAATCCGTTTCCGTCAAACGATAAAGGTAAATGGTTTACTGGAGCAACCAATGGTTGTTTCCCATCATAAACCGCATAATCATTGGCTTCTAAAGCATTGACCAATGGAATATCCAGACCATCCTGCCAAATACAGGTTTTTCCGCCTTCCTCAACGCCATGTTCGTGCCATGTTGAGTTGGGTGTAATCACAAAGTCATTGACTTCGAGCATAATCTTATTGCCATCCACGACAGTGTAACCTTTATCACCTTCCATGATAAAACGCAATGCAGAAGCTTTGTGACGATGCGCCGAAGTACTTTCGCCCGGTCGTGTCACCTGAATTCCGGTGTACAACCAGCCTACCGCAGCGGAAACATCTTTTCTTTTATCGTTTACCAAATAAACCACGCGTCTTCCTGCCTGTTCCGGTGTAACCAATTCAGAAGATTTCAAAACCAGTTCACGCAAATCGTCATATTTCCACAGCATCGGAACCGAATTGCTTCTCGGTTCCCAAGGCTCTATATCGTTGGCAACAGTCCACAAGGCACCTGCTCCTAAGGTTTCCAATTCTTTGTAGTAAGCCTCAAGTTCAGGAGTGTCCTGCACTCGTGCACGACCAATTACGTCGTCTGAATGTTTAGCGTCCATGTTATTTTTTATTAAATTCTTCGTGATTATCAATAAAAGTAATCTTTTTTGTTGGAGCGGTATTCACTCGTAAATCAAAGATATCAAAACGGTTGTAATGCCCGAGTATGTCATGCATTTGTTTAGGTTGTATGCATTTCTCCAAATCGATATCGGCATACACAATTCCTTCGTCATCAATTAATGGTTCGCCAACAACTGCGCCATTTGGGCCAATGATTCCGGAGAATGCCGAGTTTTTTCTGGTTAGTAATTCTTCTACATTCGGAACGTCGTCTCTTAAAGCATCTTTTATTTCCTGTGAAATGGTCGAGCAAGAAACAATGGTAAATAATTTGCCTTCGAACGAATGCGCTGCAGCGCGAATCTTAATCGCTTCTGCCATATCGTAATCAGGTGGGGCAACCGGTAGTGAAATGTAATTGGCAATGTGAATCAATTCGCCTTGAGAAAGCAAAGTAAAACGAGCTAAGGTATTAGTGTTTTCTCCACAGGCTAAGGTTCCGATTGGACCAATTTCGGTATTGTATACTTTTAACGATGAACCATCGCCCGATGTCCAGGTGAGTTTTTCTGCCCAGGTTGGGACTAGTTTTCGATGTTTGCCGATTAGTTTTCCGTTGTTGCCGATGATGAGATTGGTGTTATAGATTTCACCATAACTGTCACCGCGTTCATTGATTCCAATTACGATGTGGCAGTTGTATTTTTTTGCGGCTTCAAATAATGGCTGCATTTCGGCATCATCAACTTTTACTGATGATTTGTATAACTGCTCATACCATTTGCTACCCTGAACCGGAGTCATAATCCAGTTCCAGTATGGGTAACCTGCAACAAAAACTTCAGGGAAAGCAATCAGATTGGCACCGTTTGACTTTGCTTCCTTTACAAAAGAAATTGTTTTCTCAATTGTCTTTTCCACATTGAGAAAAACAGGTGAAGTTTGTACGGCAGCGGCTTTGAATTTTTTGAACTCCATAAATAATTACGAATTACGAATTATGAATTTTGAAATTTTTTCTTTTATATCGTCATTAAACGGCTCGGCTTTGATGTTGTTTCGGTCTTCGGCAATGGCAACGTTGACCAGAGTTACTTCGCCTTCGAGGCAGGTTTTGCCATTTTCATCTTCAAAACGGAAACCACAGTTTACCGAAGCGCCACCAAGATGGATTACCCAGAGTTTTTTGGTTAATACATCACCAATTCGTGCTGCTTTTTTGAACTGCACTTTTAAATCGACCGTTGGGATTCCGTTCGTTTCGTGAATCTTTGAGAACGGTCGGTTTAAAGCCTCTTCAAACCAGTCTTCGACCAAATCGTTGAGCATTTCGAGAAAACGCGGATAGAAAACAATTCCGGCATAATCGACATGTTTGAAGCGGATTTGTTCCTGTTTTGTAAAATAGTTGTTCATATATGTTTTTTTAGCCCCGATGGAAGCGACATCCTTTTTACTGGTTCTCGATACTCGCTTTTCAAGCGAACTCGAACTTGACGGTAAAAAGATATAGCGGACAGCGGGAAATGGCTCCTAAAATTTATCGACTGAGGCTTTCTTCCAAAAGTACAAAAAATCCTCGGGAACGCTTTCCTCATTTAGCAAACATCCTTTGACCAGCTCAGGATAGATTTCATAAAATGTTTTAACCTGGGTTTTATCAACACGCGTGCTAACCACGTTTCGGTCAACATCATCGGGGTGATCTATGCCAGCAGAAGCCATTAAATCCATTGCGCTTTTTACGGTTTCTTTCTGGAAACGGGCGACACGAACGCTTTTTTCTTCGGGAACGAGGCCTTTCATTAACTGCGGATCTTGTGTTGCCACTCCGGTCGGACAGGTATTAGCATGGCATTCCAA
>DBIH01000040.1 GCA_002296885.1 Flavobacterium sp. UBA807
GCATTGATAAAAACCAATAAATTTCCAAGTGAAGCATTGCTGGCATTATCTATTGTTTTGCCATATAAAATCAAAACCGCTGTTCCGAAAAGTCCGAGCAATATTCCTAAAACCTTTTTGAATTTTATCTTTTCCCTGATGATGATTGCAGACAAAATCAGCACAATCATTGGCGTTGTAACCATAATCACTGCCGCAGAAATTGGAGAAGTGTAACTCAATCCTTTGAAAAATGTGAGCATATTTAATGCCACACCGAAAAATGCCGCGGCTACAATTCTGGGAAAATCATTGAGCTGTATTTTCTCCTTTGGCCCAAAAAAGGAAACAATCCAAAACAATATTGTAGCGCCAATCACGCGAAGCAAAATAAATCCGTAAGGTTTTATATAGAAAGGCATCACATCTTTGGCAATCGTAAACGAAACACCATAAATTACGGAAACCATCAGGGCGGCAATCAATGCCCAGGTTCGCCTGCTCATTTTGAAAGATAATCGATCACCTGTTGCACTACTTTTGGGCTGTTGCCAACGAAAATTTTATCATCGGCAATGATTACCGGGCGCGATAAAAAAGTATAATGTTCTAAAATGTAGCGCTTGAAATCGGCTTCAGAAAGTTTCTCGTCTTTGAGTCCCATTTCCTTATACAAAGTTGCTCTTTTGCTGAAAAGCGCCTCATAGCTTCCTGCCATTTTTTGCATTTCTTCAACTTGTTTAACGGTCATCGGTTCCGATTTTATATCCTGCAATTGAAAAGTTTCCAGCTTTGGCAACGATTTTAAAATACGTTGACAGGTGCTGCAGGTTTTGAGGTGGTAAATTTTTCGCATCGGTTATAATTTTATCTAACAAAAATACGTCGTTATCAGATTTCAAATTAGTAATTTTATCAAAAATAAAAATTATGGACGCAACTTTCAAAATTTGGGAAACCAACAGAAAACATTACCTCAAACTTATCGAAAGCTATTCTTTGGAACAATTAAACAAAATTCCCGAAGGTTTTAGCAACAATTTAGCATGGAATTTAGGCCACATCATCGTGGCGCAGCAAGGTTTGGTGTATCGGCTTTCGGGATTACCGACTTATGTTTCGGAAGAAATGACCAATACTTATAAAAATGGCTCTAAACCAACCGGCAAAACGACACAGGCAGAAATCGATGAATTAAAAGAGCTTCTTTTTTCATTGATTGAAAGAACAAAAGAAGATTATGCCAAAAGCAAATTCGTTACTTATACCGAATATACAACTGGTACAGGTTTTCATCTTACCTCTGCAATGGAAGCGATGAATTTCAACAATTATCACGAAGCTTTACACATGGGTTTCATGATGAATATCAGAAAATTTATTTAGGAGCTTTTTCCAGCTATCCATTACAATCTTTTTACTTGTTCTCGATATTTTGCTTTGCAAAACTCGAACTACGTAAAAAGGATTTCCATTTCTATCTGGGCTATTAAAAAACAAAAAATTACCTTTGTCATCTCTTAAAAAATAACTATAAAAATGAAACGCGTCAGTGTTCCATCTGACCATTAAAAACAAATATAACAGACAGATGAAATTCAATACCAAAGTAATTCATGGTGGTCAGCACCATGAAGAAGTTACCGGAGCCGTTATGCCACCGGTGTTTCAAACCTCAACATACGCTCAAACTTCTCCCGGAAAACCTGTTGGCGATTACGAATATTCAAGAGCGGCAAACCCAACACGTCAAGCTTTGGAAGATGCATTGGCCTCGATAGAAAACGGTACGCGCGGATTGGCGTTTTCATCAGGATTAGCGGCTACTGATTGTCTGCTGCGCATGCTCAAAGCAGGTGATGAAGTCATCGCAATGGACGATTTATATGGCGGAACTTACCGAATGTTTACACGTATTTACAAAGACAGCGGCATCAAATTCCACTTCGTGGATATGAATGATATGGCGAAATTCCAATCGCTTATCAATGAAAATACGAAGCTGGTTTGGGTTGAAACTCCAACCAATCCGTTGATGAAATTGGCCGACATTCAGGAAATTTCTAAAATCACAAAAGCTAAGAACATCCTTTTTGCTGTTGACAATACTTTTGCAACACCCTATCTTCAAAAGCCTTTAGATTTGGGTGCTGATATCGTTATGCATTCGGCAACGAAATATCTTGGCGGCCATTCCGATGTTATTGCCGGAGCTTTGATTATAAAAGATAAAGCGTTGGGCGATGAATTACATTTCAAACAATTTGCAACCGGAGCAACACTGGGTCCAATGGATAGTTTTCTTGTTTTACGCGGTATAAAAACCTTGCATTTAAGAATTCAGAGACATTGTGAAAACGGAGAAAAAGTTGCCAATTTCCTGGCAAACCATCCTGATGTAGATAAGGTTTATTTCCCTGGATTACCCGATCATCCGTTCCATAACATAGCCAAAAAACAAATGAGTGGTTTCGGCGGAATGGTCTCGTTCACCTTCAAATCAGGTAAAAAAGAAGATGCTGTTGCTTTCCTTGAAAAACTAAAAGTTTTCACTTTGGCTGAATCACTTGGTGGTGTTGAAAGTTTAGCTAATCATCCGGCATTGATGACACACGCATCTATCCCTGAAGACAAGCGAAAAGAAATTGGTATCACTGATGACTTAGTCCGATTGAGTACCGGTGTTGAGGATATCGACGATTTATTAGCTGATATCGAACAGGCTTTTAGATAAAACCTTTATTTTTATATACTGAAAACCAGAAAGTATTCCTTTCTGGTTTTTTATTTTGATTATCATTAATTTATAAGAAAATTACATATTTAAAATTATAAAATATGCATTTTGTCGATTATTTTTGTCTTTTTGGCGATTTTTTGAATAGCTTTATCTTGTAATAATTTAAATATCGCCCCAAATGAAAACAATGACTACAAAAAATGCTTTAAAACTATTTTTGTTTTTGCTCATCCTATTTAGCGCAAAAGCCTTTTCACACCCAAAACTGCCTAATCAGAGCGCATCGAGCGATTGCGAATCGAAATTTGGGCAGGTATCTAAAATGATGAATACTCCAAAAACAGCTTCCGGAGGTAATTCTCAGCAATCTAAAAATACGGCTTTAAGAGGCAATCTTACCCCAAGAGTAAGTCTAAAAATTAGTAATGAAAAATAATTAATATTGGTTAAATTAGTAAAATGAAAAGAGCCGATTCACTAAGCTGAATCGGCTCTTTTTTATTTATCAGTTCTATTTAGAATCCGTAATTTATACCTATACCAACAACTTCTCTTGTTTGGAAACCTGCAAAAGCGTTGTCATCATAAATGGTTTGAAAAGAAAGGTTGGTCGACATGAATTTATTAACTTTCATTACAATATTTAAAGTATAATCAATGTCTACGTTCTGTGCGTCTTCAAGATAATTTGTATACAAATTCAGGATGTTTTCAGCAGAAACATTTTCCATAATATTGAATTTGTAGTATCCGTTTAAAGCTGCTCCAAATTCGTAACGCGTGCTTTCGCCTTGTTCAACACCAAATGACGGAGCCAAATCGGTGAAGTGTTTGTGAACCACAATCAACTTAGAAGTTGCAGGAGCAATATTTACTTTTAGATTATCGCTTTTTTTCCACAACATACCAACTCCTAACTGGAAATAGGCAGGTGAAAAGAAGTGTGATAATTTGATGGTGTTGTCCGCTGGATCAAAACCTGAATCAAATTGTGTCTTGAAATTAAAAAATGCCGAATAGAACCATTCTCCTGAAGCCTTTTTACCCAAAAGCGAGTTGAATTCAATTCGGTCATCTGTTTTTTGCAATTCCTTCCCCTGAAGTTTGGTCAAACCATAATTTGCACTGAATTTATTATCCCATGTCCAGGTGTCGCTTTTATAATTGAAATCGTATTTAAGTCCTGCATTACCCGCAATGCTGTTTTGTCCTCCGGCAAGCCAGTTGTTAAAGTTTGCCTGATTTAATAAAACCGTGAACATCCCTTTTTTCTCCCAGCCTTTTGGCTTTTCTTCCTTGATTTTGGCGACCGCTTCTTCAGTCTTCTTTAGTAATTCTTTTTCGTTAACCTGAGCTGAAACTCCATTAAAAACGAATGCCAAACCAACAGCAAGTATAACTTTCTTCATTTGTCTTAGATTTAAAATTTTTCGGGTGCAAAGTTAAGAATACATTTGGCTTAACCAAATGCTACAAAAACCATTATTTCGCTTTTTTGAAAAGCGGAACTGCCGAACAGGCTTCGCCATACATAATGCTTTTGGCAAATTGTTGTAGTTTTTGAATCGCCATGATGTAAGCACTTTCAGGAACGGGTTTTTTAGAGCAGCCTTTTAGTATTACTGGTTTTTCCTTGTATTTGGTAAAATCAATCGTTGGGATGATTTCCTGATACAAAGAAGTCTCCAAATCAGAAAGGTTTCCGACAACTATTTTTTTTGCAAAAGGAGTAAGATATACCGTAACCAAAATTGTTGCCCATGCCGGAATGATAGCATCCGTTGAGCAATTGATTGCCACAAAGTGATTTTCATATTGTTGCCAATCGTGATTTTTCAAAGCTTCGCGAAAGTCTTTTTCTTTTAACAGAAAACCTTCAAAAAGCCATTGTGATATATCAATCTGCGTTCGGATTCCGTTTTGATAATAATCTTCCAAATCGAAAACTTCGAGCGCAGAATTGGCAACTTTATTTATGATTTCTTCCTGCATTTTAGAGCATTCCTAATTCTAATTTTGCTTCCTCACTCATTAAATCTTTGCTCCATGGCGGGTCAAAAGTAATTTCCACTTCGCAGTCTTTAACAGCCTCAATTTTTTTGATTTTTTCTTCCACTTCACGTGGCAAAGTTTCTGCTACAGGACAGTTTGGTGAAGTCAACGTCATTAAAACTTTCACCTGATTATCTTCATTGATCATTACATCGTAAATCAATCCCAGCTCATAAATATCAACAGGGATTTCCGGATCGTAAATACCTTTCAGGGTTTTTACCACATTTTCTCCCAGATTGATATCGTCTTTAAACTCTTCCATAATTTTTAATTTTTAGCATTAAATGCCAAAGCATACATTTTTATTTTTTTTATCATCGAAACCAAACCGTTTGCTCGTGTTGGTGATAAGTGTTCTTTGAGTCCTATTTCATCAATAAAATCAGTATCTGCTTCAAGTATATCAGCAGCTTTTTGATTGGAAAAAGCACGGATTAAAATTGCAATTATCCCTTTGGTCAGAATTGCATCGCTATCGGCGGTGAAAATTACTTTATCACCGTTTTGTTCGGCATGAAGCCATACTTTTGATTGACAGCCTTTGATTATATTATCTTCGGTTTTATATTGTTCTTCTATCAGCGGTAATGCTTTTCCCAAATCGATGATGTATTCGTAACGCTGCATCCAATCATCAAACATTGAAAACTCGTCAACGATTTCGTCCTGTATATCTTGTATGCTCATTCTTCCTTTTTGGCTAATGAAACTATTTTATTGACAAATTTTTCAATTGCTGCCGGTGGAAATCCGTGGTCAAAGGCAACTGTTTCATAATTCTTATCCTGATAACGTATTTTCAGATTGGCTATCGCTGCGCCGTCATAAAAACGTTTTTGTGTTGGGTCTTTCAGATTTGGAACTTCGTCCAGATTAATTTTACTGAATTCGGTTACCAATTCTTTCCAGTCTGCATCAGAAATGTTTACCGATTCTGATGGATTGTCGGTCCCTCTTCCTTGTGAAATGGTTGCTTTTTGATTTACAACAATGATTTTCAAATGCATTCCTCTTGAATTTGCCGTGTATTGTATAACCGAATTTGTAATGTCGTTCTGTGCTTCGTTGCTACAGCTTTTTCCAAGGAAAAGTGTCAAAAAAATTAAGCTAAATGCCTTCATAATATTTTATTTTTTTAGCCCGGATGGGAGCGAGCTACCATGTAGCGCGGACAGCCGGAAATTGCTCCTAATTTAACTCAACATCATTTGTGCTTTCTTCAAAGCTTCAATCATCAAATCTATTTCTTCTTTCGTGTTATAAAATGCAAAACTTGCTCTTATCGTTCCGGGAATTTTGTAATAATCCATAATTGGCTGCGCACAGTGATGCCCGGTTCGCACCGCGATTCCAAGCTTATCGATAATCGTGCCAACGTCATACGGGTGAATTCCTGTCAGGTTAAACGAAATAACGGAAGCTTTTTTATTTAAATCTTTTGGCCCGTAAATTTCAACGCCGTCCATTTCCAATAACTTTTTGGTTCCGTATTCCAACAGCTCTTTTTCATAAGCTGCGATGTTATCAAAACCAATTCCGTTCATATAATCTATTGCCGTTCCAAAGGCTATTCCACCACAAATGTTGGGCGTTCCGGCTTCAAATTTATGTGGTAGATCGGCATAGGTTGTTTTTTCGAAAGTCACGGTGGCTATCATTTCGCCGCCGCCTTTGTATGGTGGCATTTTTCGTAGCCATTCTTCTTTTCCGTATAACATTCCAACGCCGGTTGGTCCACACATTTTATGAGCCGAAGTTACATAAAAATCTACGTCTAATGCCTGAACATCGGGTTTTAAATGCGGACAGGCCTGTGCGCCGTCAATCAAAACTGCAGCACCAACCTTATGTGCTTTTTCAATGATAAATTTGATTGGATTAATAGTTCCCAAGCCGTTCGAAACGTGGTTGCAAACCACTAATTTGGTTTTTTCAGAAAGTAACTTTTCATATTCAGCCATTATCAGTTCCCCGTCATGATTCATTGGGATAACCAATAATTTGGCGCCGGTGTGTTCGCATAACATCTGCCAAGGCACAATATTGCTGTGATGTTCAATTGCCGAAACGATAATTTCATCCTCTTTTTTGAGCAACGAGGCAAAACCATTCGCAACAAGATTGATACTTTCGGTTGTTCCCGAAGTGAAAATGATTTCAAAGTTGTGCTTGGCATTAAAATGTTTTTGGATTTTTACACGCGCCTGCTCATAAGCGTCGGTTGCCATTTGGCTCAGCGAATGAACCCCGCGATGGATATTGGCATTGTATCGCGTATAATAGTCAACAATGGCATCGATGACAATCTTTGGTTTTTGCGATGTCGCACCATTATCGAAATAAACGAGCGGTTTGCTATTTACTTGTTGTGAAAGTATCGGGAAATCAGCTCTTATTTTTTTTATATCCAGCATTTGTTTATTTAGAAAAAATCTAAATACAAAAGTATAGAATTAACCTCTTTTGAACACTATCTTTTTTTACTTTTACTTATCTCTATATAATCCAAACTGATAATGAAAAAAATCCTTAAGGTTGTTGTTGTTCTACTGGTTGTTTTGCTTGTTTATTTACGAATTGCCATTTATCCGCAGCTCGATTTGATTTCGGGTTTCTCGGCTAAAAGTGTTGCCTCTGGGCATTTTATTGACGGCCGTAATTTGGAAACTATCCAAAAGAACGATAATGACATTCCAAAAGTAGATTGGGCTACCAACAAAATAAATGAAACAGTAAAATTTGTGACCTCATCCGTTAATGGATTGAAAGAACGCAAAGCGATTTACCGCGAAGGCTTGGGCGCTACTTTGATTGATGACAATTTTGATGTGAATAAACCTTATGATATTCCGAGACGACTTACTTTACCAACAATTCTTCCTTATCCATACGGTAATCTGAAACCAAAAGATACCGTTTTTTCAAATGTTGATTATACCAAATTAAATTCGGCTGTTGACTATGCTTTTGACAAAAAAGGTGAGAAAAAGAAAAGGACACGTTCGGTTGTTGTGTTGTATAAAGGCAAATTGATTGCTGAAAAATATGCTGCTGGTTTTAATGAAAATTCTAAAATCCTGGGCTGGTCTATGACTAAAAGTCTGACCGCAACTTATTTCGGTATTCTGCAAAAACAAGGTAAAATTGATATCATGGAGTCCGCACCAGTTGCTGAATGGAAGAATGACGAGCGCTCCAAAATCACTATTAATGATTTGCTTCATATGAATTCGGGATTGGAATGGGAAGAAGATTATACTAAAATTTCTGACGTGACGAAGATGCTTTTCCAAGCAGAAGACATGACAAAAACGCAAGTTGAAAAACCTGCCAAATACAAACCAAATTCACATTGGTATTACTCATCGGGGACGACTAATTTATTGTCGGGGATTTTACGGAAACAATTCAAAACACATCAGGAATACTTAGATTTTTGGTATTCGGCTTTGCTTGATAAGATTGGGATGAATTCAGCGCTTGTAGAAACCGATATGGCAGGAAATTTCGTTGGTTCGTCTTATGGTTGGGCAACAACCCGTGATTGGGCAAAATTTGGTTTGTTATACCTGCACAAAGGAAACTGGAACGGTGAACAACTTTTTGATGAAAGCTGGGCAAAATATGTTGCGGCTCCAACCAATACTTCCAACGGAAGATATGGCGCCCAATTTTGGCTGAATGCCGGCGGTTATTTTCCGGATGTTCCCAGAGATATGTTTTATTGTAGTGGCTATCAGGGACAGATGGTGGCAATTATCCCTTCCAAAGATTTGGTAATTGTACGGATGGGATTGACGGAAGAACCCGATTTCGATTTTAATGGATTTCTGAGAGATATAATTGCAAGTTTAAAGAATTAACTAAAAGCTTTCACCGGCTCCGCCGCCACTAAATCCTCCGCCACCAAAAGGCATCTTGCTTTGAGATTCTGTTGGTTTCAAATCTACTTGTGTAGCTACAATTAACGCTTCAAAATTGGATAAGATATCCGTTTCTGAGCCTCTTGCAGGCTTAAATGTCAAACCTGTTTCTTTGTCTTTTAATTTTCTGATTGCGAGATAAGACAACGCGAAAAGTAAAATGCCTCCTAAAATGAGTGCCATTTCAATAGGCATTATATTGTAATAGAAACGAATCGTAAAAATGGAAAAGCCAAACGTAAGGAATCCGATTATCAACATAAGCCTGTCTTTTATGTAGAGCGAATAAATAATATAAAAGACAGGCATTAAAAATGTAAATCCATAAAACAAAAACGCAAACGGAATATCTTCTCCTTTACCAATACTCAATCCTAATAATGCTTCTGAAAGTTCACGTACTACCAAATAATTCATAGAGAAATAACCCAACAACAAAGCAAATCCCTGAAGCAGCA